>JABDLH010000034.1 GCA_013003145.1 Flavobacteriaceae bacterium
AGAAATCTTCGAAAGGACCGTTGTATACCGAAAGGCCGGAAACTGACATGGCACCGAAAGTATCACCGTGGAAACCATCTTCAAAAGCCAGTAGTACCGGTCTTTTCTCACCCCGGTTAAAATGATACTGTAATGCCATCTTGATCCCGATCTCCACGGATGTGGAACCGTTGTCCGAATAGAAGATCTTCGACTGGTTTCCCGGGAGAACCTCTAATAATTCTTCGGCAAGTTGTACAGCAGGGGCATGGGTAAAGCCACTAAAAACCACCTGGTCCAGGGTAGACATCTGTTCGGCTACCCTGGAGGTAATGCGTGGGTTACAATGCCCATACATGCTGGTATACCAGGAAGAGATCCCATCAATATAGGCCTTCCCTTCCATGTCGTAGAGCAAACAACCTTCTGCCCTGGCAATAGGGAGCATCTCCGGGTTGCGCTTGTGTTGGGTAAGCGGGTGCCACACGAACTTCTTGTCCTTTTCCGAAATATTTTTCAAAGAGACCGGATTCACTGCAAATGTCTTTTTATCTATCTTGCAAAGATGGGAATAAAAATAGTGACCACATGCTAAAAAAGGCGCTGGAGCGGCTTCAACCTGACTATCAGAGGCTCAGTAAGGGATCAGTTTTTATCATATTCAGCCTCATGTCATTTTTTATACGCCTACCCTTCTTTTTCAGGGATTATATAGACAGGGATGAAAGTACATTTATCCTGGTGGCGCAGTCCTGGGTAGAAGGTCATTTACCTTATACAGAACTCTGGGATCTGAAACCCCCATTGGTCTACTTTTTCTTCGCTTCGGTCATCTGGGTCTTCGGCAAGAGTTTTATTGCCATAAGGCTCCTGGGTGTCCTTGCAGTAGCCGGGACCGCATTTTTCAGCTACCATATCGGCCGGCAGATCAGTGGTACTAAAACCGGGTTTTGGGCCGGAGTTGGCACGATATACCTGCTCAGTCTCTTCGGAAGCTTGCAGGGTGTCATGTCTGAACACCTCAGCATGCTTTTCTTTATGCCCGGGATCTTCCTGCTGATGCAGCGCAACCGGCCCTGGACCGTATTACTCTCCGGTATCTGCTTCGGGATTGCATTAATGACCAAACTAAATCTCGCCTACGCGGTTATCCTACTTGGATTGTTTTTCACCTATGACAGCTGGCGTAGTGCAGGCTGGAAAAGAGCTATAGGCTCAGGGATGTTATTGGGTGCAGGCATAATAATCATCATTTCTGCCACTTACCTACCCTACTGGCAAGACGGGCAAGGCGCATTGTGGTGGGATTCGGTTTTTAAGGCCCCACTTGCCTATTCAGAGAACAAAAAAAGATCCCTGCTCACCTTCCTCCCAATCCTGGTCGTATTAGGGACCTTTTTATACACCAGTTTTAAGAATGGCTGGCTTAAAGCAAAAGAACAAGGAACATTGCTCCTTGTGATTGCCCTTATCGGCATACTATTCTCATTTATGAAAGTGGGCCGGATCAACGGGCACTACCTAATACAGTTTCACCCGCTATTCCTAATCCTTTTGTCCGTAGTAATCAGTCGCGCTGTACCCAGCCCCGGGAACTGGTCCAGGAAACTAATGCTGCTGTTACTGCTATTGCTGCCGGTTGAGTCCTACCTGGAATATACCGCAATCATAAAACACAAAGTAGAGAAAGGCAGTTACTTTAACGGGGAAGGCATCAGTGTACCTAACTGGCTTGAACAAAAAGGACTGGTGGATCGGTCTACCCTGTTTTTAGAATACCATATTGGCTATTGGCAAGCAGGACAGCTGCCGCCGACAAAATCGGCAACCCATCCCAGCAACCTATGCCGGGCAGAGTTATTCCCGTATTACAACAACCCCAGGGATACCGCTATGGAAGAGCTGCGTTTTGTCATGGATAGCCTAAGACCGCAGATCGTTGTCGTACGGAGAGGGAAGCCAATTTTTGACAAGGAGCTATTGGAAGAAAATGAATACATGCAGAATTTCCTCGATGTGAATTACCGGGTCATCGGTAGTGTAGAGGGGGCCGATATCCTTCAGCGCAGGTGATTCAGAGAGCTTCCAGGGCCGGGCGGAACCGGTCAGCGTAAAAGCTTATTTTCTCTTTATCAAAACCACTCTCTTCATCAATACGGCCCAGGTAAGTGGCGCCGCTCTTCTTCAGAATGATCTCTTCGGTGCTGGGGTGTTCTGCTCCACTGAACATGATGGCCGGCCGGAGCCCCCGCTGTTGCAGTTGGTAAAGGGTAAGCAGGCTGTGATTGATACTTCCGAGGTAATGCCGGGATACCACCACCACGTTGTAATGCGGTTTAATCAGGTCCAGGATAGTATCCTCATCGTTAATGGGTACCAGTATTCCTCCTGCACCTTCAATAACCAGGGTATTATCTGTTTCGGGTTCGCGAATTTCTGCCAGGCTGATATGTATCCCGTCTTTTGCTGCTGCGGCATGAGGACTCATAGGAGAATTCAGGGCGTAGGCGTTAGGATGGATCAGGGTCTTTGAATTAGAAACCAGGGAGCGGATACGATGACTGTCTGAGCTGTCCAGGTCTCCTGCCTGGATGGGCTTCCAGTAATCGGCCTTAAGAGCTTCCGTAATAATAGCAGCGGCCACGGTCTTACCGACTTCGGTTGAAATTCCTGTAACAAATATGCGTTTCATCAGGGGTTTGGTTTGGTGATCATCTGGCATTTGAGGCATCGATATTTCACGGGTTCCAGGAAGGGAAACAATCGGTGAAGTATTTTTTTGCGGCTGTAATAGACTTCAGATCGCTGAGCTTTACAATTGGGACAGGTCACCGGGTTCCCTTCTTCATCCTTGGCATAGCTACGAATCTCGTCGTAGATCTCCAGGGCCCTTTCGCGGTCGGAGCTATATACCTGCAGTTTCACCCCGCCGATAGCTGCACTGATCAGCGGATCTGTTGCCAGGATAGTCTCATCTTTAAGGAATACAGGTATGCCTTCGTACTCCAGCTTAGCTTTAACGATCTGTACGTCTGCCACGTACTCAAATGTTCCTATAGTTATTAATCGATCACTCATGATCTGCAATGGAAGTCGCGAGCTTGCGCAGCACTTCCTTAATTTCTTTAAAGGTATTATAGCTGTGGAGGCAGAACCTCAGCCGTTCCTTTCCCCCGGGTACTGTAGGAGACAGTATAGGTCTGACATCAAATCCTCCAAGCCGCAGTTCTGCAGCCACGGCCTTGACCCGGTCATTTCCCGGGAGCAGGCAGCAGTGGATAGCCGAATTGCTGGGTATGAATAAACCTGCAATACTTAGATCCTGCAGCTGTTCCCTAAAATAACGAATGTTTTCTTTAAGTTCCCATTGTTTTTTTTGTCCCTCCGGGCTATCCATAAAATGATAGGACGCCAGGACAGTGGCAACCGAGTGGGGAGGTAGGGCTGTTGTGTAGATAAAACTACGCGCAAAGTTGAGTAAGAATAGCCTGAGCTCTGCCGGCCCGATTACGGCTGCTCCATGGGCACCCATGCCTTTACCAAAGGTGAGGATGCGCGCAAAAACATTGTCCTGCATTTTGTCTGCCCCGGCTATTCCCCGGGCATTTTCCCCGCATACCCCTATAGCATGAGCTTCATCAACAACCAGCCTGCAAGAAAATTCTCGACACAATTTTGCCATTTCCTCCAGGTCCGGACTATCTCCATCCATGGAAAAGACCGATTCTGTGACCACGTAGATCTCGTGATCTTCCTTATCTGCCCCGTTTTCCGAAGTATCAGAACGCTTCC
>JABDLH010000294.1 GCA_013003145.1 Flavobacteriaceae bacterium
ATACAAGTTTTGCATCTGTCTATGTATACCCATTAGTTGATGACAGCATAGAAATTGAGATTAATCCCGCAGATATATAAATAACTACAGCAAGATCCAGTGGAGCCGGTGGACAAAACGTTAATAAAGTAGAGACCAAGGTCCAATTAACCCATAAACCAACAGGTATTCAAATATCCTGTTCAGAAACCCGCTCTCAACACGATAACAGAGAACGTGCTCTACAAATGTTGAAATCACAATTGTATGAAATTGAACATCAAAAGCAAATGGAACAACGTGATGATATTGAAGCCGGTAAAATGAAAATTGAATGGGGTAGTCAAATTCGTAATTATGTGATGCATCCTTATAAGCTAGTAAAAGATGTGAGGTCAGGGCATGAAACAGGAAATGTAGATGCTGTGATGGACGGGGCTTTAGATCCTTTCCTGAAAGCGTACCTGATGATGGCCGGGCAGAAAGAAGAAGAGATCTAAACTTAGAACAAACACATGATCAAAATATATCACAACCCCCGCTGCAGGAAGTCCAGGGAAGGCTTAGCTATACTTGAAAATAGCGGCGAGTCATTCGAAATAATCCGGTACCTGGATGAACCTCTGAATGAGAAGCAGCTATCCGATCTGCTGCAAGCCCTAGGCATCCCCGCGGAGCAATTGGTTCGTAAAAATGAAGCCATATGGAAAAGTGACTTTAAAGGAAAATCGCTGAGCGAGAAAGAGACCATAAGTGCCATGGTGGCTCATCCTAAATTGATAGAACGCCCTATCGTCGTTAAAGATGGGAAGGCAGTTATCGGCAGGCCTGCCGAAAAAATTCATGAAATACTCTGATTATAAACGCCTAAAAGTAGCGGGCTCATAATGGGTTTTTTCATTTAACAAACATTTAACCAAAGTTGGTTAAACCAACATTGTTCATCTTAATCATACATCCGTTAAACATCATGAAGAACTGTAGACTTTCACTCCTGACCCTTGTATTTGTAATACTCAGTATAAGCTGGGTTGAAGCCCAATATGGTTACGGCAACAGCGGTCGCTACGGAAGGCAGCGAAGTGGCCTCCCCAGGGGACCGGAGCCAAAACAGGAAGAAGTTAAACCTCTTACAGCAGAAGAGATCGTTGCGGAACAGATGCCCCAGATCATGGAGGTTGTTCCCTTGAACGCTTTTGAAGAGGCCGTGGTAAGTTCTATCCTGACCAAGTATGTCCAGCAAAGCATCGAGCTCCGTATCCTGGGGCTTGAGCCTGACAAAATGAGGGAAGGAATGGAAAAGATCCGCACTAACCAGAAAGCAGAATTAGAAGCCGGTTTACCGGAAGATAAGTTTGCTGCACTGATGGATCTGCAGGAAAATGGGTTTAAGAAAGCGAAACAAAAGAACAAGAAAAAAAAGAAGGGCAAAAAGCCTAAAGACTAAAAACTAAGATGAACAATAAGCTACTTACCTACCTACTCCTATTTACTTCTTTGACATTCGGAATCGCCCAGAACGGCAGAGGACCCAACCAGATCACTATCACTGGGAAGGTGCTGGATAAAGACAACGGCTTACCCCTGGAATATGCCACCCTTGTGCTCCAGAGCATCGACAACCCCGGCCAGGTAACAGGAGGCATCACTGATACAGACGGAAATTTCTCGGTAGAGACCAGACCCGGCAACTACAACATCAGTGTTGAATATATCTCCTACAAAACATACAGATTAAACAACCAGGAACTGAATTCTTCCCGGGATCTGGGAACGATCCGGATCGGGATAGATGTGGAACAACTACAAGCGGTAGAAGTGGTTGGAGAAAAAACCACCGTAGAGGTGCGACTGGACAAAAAAGTCTACAATATCGGGAAAGACCTTACTACCAGTGGAGCTACGATCTCTGATGCTCTTAATAATGTTCCTTCCGTAAACGTAGATGTGGAAGGAAGTATCAGTCTTCGGGGAAACGATAATGTCAGAATCCTTATCAACGGGAAACCTTCCGCCCTGGCGGGTTTTGGTTCTACTGATGCCCTGAGGCAGCTACCTGCAGACGCCATTGAAAAGGTAGAAGTGATTACCAGCCCGTCTGCTCGTTATGATGCCGAAGGAACAGCAGGAATACTTAACATCGTACTCCGAAAAGAAAAAACACTGGGCTTTAATGGCTCGGTCAATGTATTTGCCGGTTACCCGAACCAAAGCGGGGTTACGGTAAATGCCAACCTCCGTACCGATAAGTTCAACATCTTTAATACCACCGGGGTACGGTACCGGGAATCCCCGGGAAATGCTTTCTTTGACAATACCTATACTTCCGGAAGCTTTGATCGTATCCTGGAGGAGCGGGATTACGACCGCAGTGGTAAGAACTTTAACACCAATCTTGGGATGGAGTATTTTCTTTCCGAGAACTCTTCGATAACCGGTAGTTTCTTTATGCGTTTCTCTGATGGAGACGACACCACGGATAACAGCAACAGCCGCTTTAATAATGGCACCCTGGACAGCCGTACTTTTCGAGTGGAAGAAGAACTGGAGGATGATGAAAGCTACCAGATTTCATTAAACTACACTAAGGATTTTAATGATGATGGTCATAAACTTACAGCAGATTTTCAATATTCCACAGGGAATGAAATTGAAACTGCCAGGATAGAGGAAAACAGCATCTTCCCGGACAGTGAGTTAATTGTACGCGAAAATGTCATCAACGATGAAGAAGAAAAGGAATACCTTATCCAGGCCGACTACGTATTGCCCATAGGCGAAAATGCCCAATTTGAAGCCGGGTACCGGGGTACCCTGGAAAATACGATTACAGACTACCAGCTGGATTCCCTGGACCAGTCCAGCGGAAATTTCGTCACCAACCGAAACCTAACCAATAAGTTCACTTATGATGAAAACGTACACGCCATCTACACCCAGTATGGGAATAAATTTGGTGACTTTTCATTCCTGCTGGGGCTGCGCTTAGAAAGCACCCAGCTGATCGGGAAACTGGAATCCGAGTTTGACAGTGAAGCCCTGGAGGAAGAACTCGGGGTAGATGTGGACGTCAATTTTGATAAGAATTACCTCGGCCTCTTCCCTACCCTTAACCTGATCTACGAGATCGGTGAAATGGAACAGATATCCTTGGGATATAACCGTAGGATCAACAGGCCCAGGGGATGGTTTATCAACCCTTTTCCTTCCAGGTCCAGCCGGACTAATATTTTCCAGGGAAACCCGGACCTGGACCCCTCCTTTGCCAATGCTTTTGATCTTGGATACCTGAAACGCTGGAAAGAAATCACCCTGACCAGTTCTGTCTATTACCAGAAAGAGACCAATTCTTTTGAGCGGGTACAGGAACAGACCGGGCAGACCACCACGGATGGCATAGAGATCGTCAGGACAATTCCTATCAACCTGGCGACCAATGAACGGATAGGTGCCGAAGCCGGCGTACTTTACAGCCCAACGCGCTGGTTGCGTCTTAACAGTAGTTTTAACCTGTTCCGCTTTTCTTCGGAAGGTGTTTTTAACGGGGTAGATTACGGTACAGTAAACACGAGCTGGTTTGCACGGTTGAGTTCAAAAGTGTCCCTACCCGCCAAGATAGACCTACAGACCAATGCCTTCTACAGGGGTCCTTCTCAGAATGCGCAGACAGAATCTGAAGGGATCTTCTCCCTAAATGTCGCCATGAGCAAGGATATCTTTAATGACAATGGTACTATTTCATTAAATGTGAGTGATTTGCTCAATTCCAGGAAAAGAAGATCATTTACAGAAACTGACTTCTTCACCTCTAACAGTGAGTTCCAGTGGAGGGAACGTTCTTTTACCCTTGCTTTTATTTACCGCTTTAACGAAAAGAAGAAACGCAACGGCCAGGGCAGGGATAATTACGGAGATGATGAAGAATTTGAAGGCGGAGGATCAAAATAACAATCCTACCTAACTTCTTAAAACGACAAAAGGCCTTGAAAAAGGCCTTTTTTTATATCTGTAATACGCAGCTCGCTTTATTGTTGAGCGCGCTTCGCTTTTTTAGCTTCACGCTTTTCTTTCCAAATTTCCAGGAGATTTCCTCCTAACCAATAAGGGACTACAAAAAGCAACAGGAACATCATTAACCAGAAACCAATGGTTAATATGGTTGCAAATGCTAAAAATCCCAGGTATTGATCGAATTCAAACATAATATTATTCTTTGCGGAACAAAGATACTTTGATTTTTATAAAAAGCGCAAATCAAAAAGCGAAAAAAATGCTGGCCTGTCATTTTGAATCCGCCTCCACTGGAATTTATGGCCCCAAAGCGCTACATTTGTAAGTACACAAAACAGCCTGAATTATGAGTTTTCGAATAGAGAAAGATACCATGGGCGAGGTAAAAGTCCCGTCTGATAAATACTGGGGGGCACAGACAGAGCGCTCCAGGAATAATTTTAAGATCGGTCCGTCGGGTTCCATGCCCCTGGACATCATTTACGGCTTCGCATACCTGAAGAAAGCAGCTGCTTTTACCAACTGCGAACTCGGCGTATTATCCGAAGAAAAACGTGACCTGATCGCCAAAGTCTGCGATGAGATCCTCAATGGCCAACACGATGACCAGTTTCCACTGGTGATCTGGCAGACCGGCTCCGGGACACAAAGCAATATGAATGTGAACGAGGTGATCGCGAACCGAGCCCAGGAATTGGCCGGCAAAAAGATCGGGGAAGGCGAGAAAGCGATTCAGCCAAACGATGACGTTAACAAATCCCAATCGTCTAACGACACCTTCCCAACCGGTATGCATATCGCTGCCTATAAAAAAATTATGGAGGTGACCTTACCGGGTTTGATCAAGCTCCGTAATACACTAAAGGACAAATCGACCGAATTTGCAGATTGTGTAAAGATCGGCCGTACCCACCTGATGGATGCCACTCCCCTCACCCTGGGGCAGGAATTCTCCGGTTATGTATCCCAGTTAGACCACGGGATCAAAGCCTTAAAGAATACCCTGGATCACCTGGCAGAACTTGCCCTGGGTGGTACTGCCGTTGGGACCGGGCTGAATACCCCAAAAGGATATGACGTGCTGGTAGCCAAGTATATTGCAGAATTCACTGGTCTTCCTTTCAGGACCGCAGAAAATAAATTTGAGGCCCTGGCGGCCCATGATGCATTTGTGGAAACCCATGGAGCATTAAAACAGCTGGCCGTTTCCCTGAATAAGATCGCCAATGATATCCGGATGATGGCCTCGGGACCAAGATCGGGTATTGGGGAGATCATCATACCGGCAAACGAACCGGGTAGTTCTATCATGCCAGGCAAGGTGAATCCTACCCAATGCGAAGCACTGACCATGGTTTGTGCCCAGGTAATGGGTAACGATGTGGGGATCACTATTGGAGGAACACAGGGTCATTATGAACTCAATGTCTTTAAGCCCATGATGGCAGCGAGCCTGCTGCAGTCTGCACAGCTGTTGGGCGATGCGTGTATCAGTTTTGACACCCATTGCGCGAGCGGTATTGAGCCTAATGAAAAAGTGATTAAACAGCTGCTGAACAATTCACTGATGCTGGTCACCGCACTGAATACCAAGATCGGGTATTACAAGGCAGCCGAAATTGCAAATACCGCACATAAGAACGGTACCACTTTAAGGGAAGAGGCAGTACGCTTAGGCTATGTAACCGAAGAGGAATACGATGCATGGGTACGCCCGGAAGATATGGTAGGGAGTATGCCGACGGAAAAATCTTCGAATTAGTTGAGGTACAACTTTTAAATGAAAAAAGGGATAATCGTCAGATTATCCCTTTTCTTATGTTTGGTCAACTATGATTTACTTCAAAGTGAACTTAGATGTTCCAAGTAATTTCAGGTTATCGTCATAAACGTTTACCATGTAGTTACCTTCTTTGAAATCTCCTGAAGGCTTGTTGATGTAATCACATACATCCAGGTTCTTGTTCTCATAGTAGAAGTTAGTGCTCTTGCTGAAGGTCACAGTATTTCCTTCTTCGTTGTTCTTAGTCTGGGCCCCACCAAGTACATTACCTTGTGGATCCAGTACCTCGATCAGGAACTCACGGTCACCGGCTTCGGCGATCACGTTATCTGCTACAGTAAAACATACCTTGAACTTGTCTGTCCTGTTAGCCCTGGAAGTTGAAACCAGTTTCCCGTTGTTTCTTTCCTTAACAGCATCTACATTGAACTTGTTCAGGTTAAGAGCAGATCCTCTTTCAACAGCATCAGCCAACTGGGTGTTCTGAACGACTAAAGAATCGTTAAATACAGTTTGTTTTTCCAGTTCTACGTAAGTACTGTCTCTTTGCATAGCGATCAGGGTGTTAGACTGCTTTAACGAGTCTACCTGGCGCAATAACTCTTCGCGCTCTTCTTTCAGCACGTTAACTTGTCTCCTGTAACGAGAAAGTGCAGAAATATCAGCTTTCATGGTTTGTACAGAATCGATGTACTTAGCGATCCTGTCCCTGGCAGCAACCAACTCTTCATTAGTGGCATTGCTTTCCAGGATAGCTTTGTCATATTCAGACTTCAAGCTGGTCAGGTCATCAACTACCAATTCTTTTTCTTGAGTAAGAATCTCGGTAGTCTTTTTCTTGTCCTGATACAGGGTAACTGTATAGATGATGGTTCCTAATAAGACCACCCCAAGCAGACCTGCTATCACTTTTAATCCGTTGTTACTTTTAGTTTCAGTCATAGTGTAAAAATTAACTTTAGTATTTACCTTTTCAGAGAAAAGTATTTGTTTGTATCAGTCTATATACGTGTTAACTATCTTTTTAGATTTTTTCCGATAAAATTTTTCAATTCAAGGGGTCATAATTTATATGGTCCCACGACCCTCTGTCTCTATATTGTGTTAACTTTAAGGGTATCCCTGGGAGCAAGTAAAGTAGAGCTCAACTGAAAGGACCTTATTTTACTGGGTTTCCGGGCTGTTCTTATCCTTTACTTCAATAAAGTTCACTAAGGGGCTGCAAGAGCAGTCGAGGATTTAAAAAAATTAATCAGCAATAAAAAAAACCACTGAATATGAAAATTCTAATCCCTATTAGCATGAGTTGCCTACTTTTTATAGGCTGTAAAGAAGAAAAAAAAGAGACGGACACCAAAGCCATGGAAGCCCAGCGAGAAATAGAGACCGTTGAGAAAGAACCGGGATCATCTTTCGAGATCAACCCGGTCTCCCATGCCTCGGCAGTGTTCAATTGGGGTGATCATACCATTTACCTGGACCCGGTTGGTGGAGCCGAAGCCTACCAGGATTATCAGGCGGCAGACCTGATCCTCATCACCGATATCCATGGAGACCATTTTGATGTAGCTACCTTGGAAGGTTTAGATACTAGCAATGCTAAAATCATTGCCCCGGCCGCAGTAGCCGAGAAATTACCGGAGGCATTTAATTCCCAGGTCGATGTACTTGCCAACGGGGAGAGCAAAGAACGTTATGGCATCACCATAGAAGCCATCCCTATGTATAACCTCCGTGAAGAGGCTAAAGACTTCCACGTTAAAGGACGTGGCAATGGTTATGTCCTGAGTTATAAGGGTGAGCGAGTTTACTTTTCCGGGGATACCGAAGATATATCCGAGATGAGAAGCCTTAAAAATATCGATAAGGCCTTCATCTGTATGAACCTCCCTTATACCATGACCGTTGAAAAGGCCGCTGATGCTGTGGTCGACTTTAAACCAAAACAGGTTCATCCCTACCACTACAGGGGCCGTCCGGACGTCAGTGATGTCTCCAGGTTCAAAGAACTTGTCAATAAGGGGGATTCC
>JABDLH010000301.1 GCA_013003145.1 Flavobacteriaceae bacterium
GTACAAGGTTTTGGAAATGTTGGAGCCGCAGCTGCGTATTACCTGGCCCAAATGGGTGCTAAAGTCGTGGGCATTATTGATCGTGATGGCGGAGTGATCAACGAAGATGGATATACTTTTGATGAGATCAAGGATTTTTACCTGAATAAAAAAGGAAATACGCTGATTGCCGATCCCGACCAAATGATTCCTTTTGATGAAATAAACGATAGGATATGGAAGGTGCAGACAGAGATCTTTGCACCTTGTGCTGCATCCCGTTTAATTACCAAAGAGCAGATCACAACGATGATCGAATCTGGCTTGGAGGTCATATCCTGCGGGGCGAATGTTCCCTTTGCAGATAAAGAGATCTTCTTTGGACCCATTATGGAGTTTACGGACAAGCGAGTCAGCCTGATCCCTGATTTTATATCCAATTGTGGTATGGCCAGGGTATTTGCTTATTTTATGGAGAAAAGAGTGCCAATGGAGGATGAATTAATATTTAATGACACTTCTGATACCATTAGAAAAGCAATTTTGAATATATTTAAACAAAATGCGTCAAAAACTGATTTGAGTGCCACGGCCTTTGAAATTGCGCTGAAGCAGCTCATCTAAAAACCAACTTTATGGAAACCATTATAATTATCGTCTTCCTGGCGGGTTATCTTGCCATTACCCTAGAACATAATCTAAAAATTGACAAACTGATCCCGGCACTTGCAATGATGGCTATTCTGTGGGCCATTATTGCCCTGGCGCATCTCCCGGTTTTTGAAGTCAATGCGGAACTAAAGCAGCTGGAGCCTTCTCACCTGGATGAGATGCTACTGCACCATCTCGGGAAAACCGCGGAGATTCTTGTCTTCCTACTCGGGGCCATGACCATAGTGGAAATCATAGATTACTTTGATGGCTTTGCCACGATAAAAGGCTATATAAAGACCACTAAGAAGACGAAGTTGTTATGGCTTTTTTCAATTCTTGCTTTCATACTGTCTGCGATAATCGATAACCTTACGGCAACGATAGTTCTGGTCACAATTCTTCAGAAGGTGATCAAGGATCGCGAGACGCGGTTGTGGTTTGCAGGTCTTATCATTGTTAACGCCAATGCCGGTGGAGCTTGGTCTCCCATTGGAGACGTAACAACTACCATGCTTTGGATCGCAAATAAGGTATCCGCAGGGCAATTGGTAATACATGTGTTATTGCCTTCTATTGTCTGTATGCTGGTGCCTACGTTTATAGTGAGTAAGATGAAGGTTTTTCAAGGCCACATAGAAAGCAATGTGGAACAATTGGATGCCCCTAAATCTCCTCATGGAGCAACTATGCTTTACCTGGGTTTAGGATCCATCGTATTTGTACCGTTTTTTAAAACGATCACACATTTACCACCTTATGTGGGAATGATGCTATCTCTTGCTTTGGTAGCGACATTTGCCGAGATCTACAGTAGCTCTAAATTCAGTATCTCCAATGTGGATGAAGAGAGTGAAGCTGCGGCCCATCACAGCCCGGTTCATAAGGCGCTTTCTAAAATCGAACTACCCAGTATACTGTTCTTCTTAGGAATTCTTCTTGCAGTGGCGGCCCTGGAATCACTGGGATACCTGTTTAATTATGCCGAAAGCATGAACGCAGCAATACCCAATACTGACATTGTAGTGATGTTGCTTGGTGTAGGTTCTGCCATTATTGATAATGTGCCCCTGGTTGCGGCCAGTATGGGGATGTTCTCACAAAGTATGGACAGTCCGCTGTGGCATTTCATCGCCTATTCAGCAGGAACGGGTGGTAGTATGCTCATCATTGGTTCTGCGGCAGGGGTTGTGGCTATGGGGATGGAAAAAATTGATTTTTTCTGGTACATGAAAAAGATAGCATGGCTGGCGTTCGTAGGATTTGCTGCAGGTGCGGTGGTATTCATGTTATTACGTGATTTTATAATTCACGCATAATTTATTCCGTTATTTGCCGTTAATAGGGCGAACTTAATTTTGCATATATGGTTTTGTTTCAAGAACTCGTTGACGAAGCTCAAGTTGGGGAACTGGTTTCGGAGGAGAAAACGCTCTCTGTCATCGACTTAATTTTCAATGGTGGTACGGGAAGTATCGTCATCATTTCTGTGTTATTTGCCATGCTGGCCGTAGCGCTGTACATCTATTTTGAGCGTCTGCTCGCGGTTAAAGCCGCGTCCCAGATCGACAAGAATTTTATGAACCAGATCAGGGACCATGTAATGACCGGGAAACTGGAAGCTGCTAAGATTCTTTGCGCTCAGACAGACTCACCGGTGGCCCGTTTGACTGAGAAAGGAATCTCCCGAATCGGGAAACCTCTTGATGATATTAATACCGCCATTGAGAATGCCGGTACCCTCGAAGTCTACAAACTTGAAAAGAATGTAAATATACTGGCTACCATTGCAGGTGCTGCACCCATGATCGGGTTCCTTGGTACCGTGATCGGTATGATCCTTGCATTTCACCAGATGGCCAGCAGTGGTGGTCAGGCAGAAATGGGAGCATTAGCATCCGGAATCTATACGGCTATGACCACAACAGTGGCAGGATTGGTCGTAGGTATTATCGCTTATATGGGCTACAACCACCTTGTGATCAGGACTGATAAAGTGGTCCACAAGATGGAGGCCAACGCTGTAGAATTCCTGGATTTGTTGAACGAACCGGTTTAATAAACGCTATGAAACTAAAAGGAAGAAATAAGATCAGCCCGGAATTCAGTATGTCGTCCATGACAGACATCGTATTCCTGTTGCTCATCTTTTTCATGCTCACAGCGAATTCACCGAATGCCTTGGATCTTTTATTGCCAAAGGCAAAAGGTAAATCGACCAATACACAGAATGTATCCGTTACCATCAACCGTAATTTGGAATATTTTGTGGACTCTGAGCGGATAAATGGAGAATACATTGAAATTGAATTAAAAAAAGCACTGGCAGATAAGGAGAACCCTACTATTATTCTTAGGGCAGAAGAGAGCGTAGCCATTAAAGAGGCTGTAAGCGTTATGGACATTGCCAATAGGAATAATTACAAAGTGATCCTGGCTGTGCGCCCAAATTAATGTCGCTGCTAGATACGAGACACAAGAAGAAATCCTTTACACTTACGACAGTCTTGTTAAGTGTACTACTGCTATTGATGTTCTACATAGGGCTTACCTATATGGACCCGCCAATAGAGAACGGCATCACTGTGAATTTTGGCACCATGGAATTTGGCATGGGCAACGAACAACCCAAGCAAAAAGTAGCATCACAACCCACTGATACCCCGGTTGAAGAAGCTCAACCCGTTAAAGAAGAAGAGGCTGCTCCTGCAGAAGAAGTAACGGAAGATGTAGCCGCAGAAGAACCCGCCGAAAAACTGTTGACCCGGGAAGAGGAAGAAGCTATCCGTATTAACCAGGAGAAAGCAGAGAAACAGAAGGCGGAAGCCGCGAAAAAAGCAAAGGCCGAGCAATTGGCCAGAGAAAAGAAGGAAGCTGAAGAAAGGGCCCGGCAGGAACAAGAAGCCAAGAAAAGGAAAATTGATGCCATGATTGGTGGGATCAATAATTCTGAAGGGCAGGCAAGTGGGAGTGAAGGCGATGACCGGCAACCCGGAGACAAAGGTCAACCGGATGGCGACCCCTATTCTACGACCTATTACGGCAGTCCTGGAACCGGTACCGGTACTGGAGGTTATGGCCTTAGTGGACGATCGCTCGTCAGTAAAGGAAAGGTGCAGCAAGACTGTAACCAGGAAGGAAGAGTAGTGGTAAGGATCGTCGTGGATCGAAGTGGAAAAGTTATCGATGCCACTCCGGGGGTAAAAGGAACTACGAATAATCATCCTTGTCTTCTAGAGCCAGCGACTAAAACAGCATTTCTTCATAAGTGGAACCTGGATTCCAAAGCCCCCGGCCAGCAAATCGGTTTTGTCGTGGTCAACTTTAAGTTAGGGGAATAGCCATCTAAAAAATCTTCGTCCATCTAAATGGCTAATTATGTACATTTGGACCTTCAAGGTTCTCCTATGACGTACCAGGAAACATTAGACTGGATGTTTTCACAACTCCCAATGTACCAGCAGAAAGGGGCCTCGGCCTATAACGGGAAACTGGATAATATTCGCTGCTTCTCTGATCATCTCGATAAGCCGGAACTCAAGTTTAGAAGTATTCACGTTGCCGGAACCAATGGAAAAGGATCCAGCAGCCACCTCTTGGCATCAGTACTGCAAGAAGCCGGGTATAAGGTTGGACTTTACACCTCACCTCACCTAAAAGATTTCAGGGAACGCATCCGGATTAATGGAAGCATGATCGCTGAAGAGCGGGTGGTTGATTTCATCCATAAGAACAAAGTGTTCCTTGATGAGAAAAAACTTTCCTTCTTTGAAATGACCGTGGGGATGGCATTTGACCACTTTGCCAGGGAAGGAGTGGATATCGCTGTGATCGAAGTTGGTCTTGGCGGACGATTGGATTCAACGAATATTATAAGCCCGGAAGTCTCCCTGATCACGAACATCGGTTTGGACCATACCGAGATGCTGGGAGATTCTATCAGTAAAATTACCCGTGAAAAAGCAGGGATCATAAAGCCGGGAATCCCGGTAGTGGTGAGCGAATGGCAGGAAGAGGCTGCGCCTGTCT
>JABDLH010000038.1 GCA_013003145.1 Flavobacteriaceae bacterium
GCCTATATGTGTGCTATTTTAACATGGAACCCCCAAAATTTGACCCCTTGCGTTAATATTGCATATATTTTGGGTAATTTTACACAGAACCTATCCACGCTACCCTTGTAATTTTATGAGGGTATTGATAGTAGTAAAGAGAAAATGAAGCAGAAGCCGGCATTTGAAGCAATAGTCCCCAATTTTGGGCACTCCTATACCTACCAGAAATTTGACGAGTCCAAGTTGAATAATAATACTGTCTGGCATTACCACCCGGAAATAGAATTGGTGTATGTGCAGGGAGGCTCCGGGAAAAGACAGATAGGTAGTCACATTTCCTATTACTCTGACGGGGATCTTATCCTTATAGGAAGTAATTTACCGCATTGCGGCTTTACGGATAAGCTGACGGGTAACGAGAGTGAAACCGTCATACAGATGAAACAGGATTTCCTGGGGAGCGATTTCTTCCAGATTCCCGAAATGAAGAACATACAGGCCCTGTTTGAACTCGCTAAAAGCGGGGTAGCGTTTAATGGTAGTACCAAATTAAAGATTGGGCAGAAGATCGAAGTAATGGAATACCAGAACGATTTCCAGAGATTACTCTCTATCCTTAATATTCTCAACGAACTGGGAAGATCCAAAGAATATAAAGTGCTGAATGCCGAAGGTTTCTCCATGGAAACCGACATCCGGGACAATGATCGAATCAACAAGGTTTTTAACCATGTAAAGAATCACTTCCAGGAAGACATCTCCCTGGAGGAGATGGCCGATATGGTGAGCATGACCATACCGTCTTTTTGCAGGTACTTTAAGAAGATCGCCAATAAGACCTTTGTACAGTTTGTCAATGAATACCGGCTGGTACACGCCTCCAAGTTATTGGCCGAAAAGCCAATGAGCATCACCGAAGTCTGTTATGAGTGTGGTTTTAATAATTTCTCGCACTTTAATAAATCCTTTAAGGCATTCACCGGCCAGAATCCATCAGAATACAGGAACCAGTTAAAACAGGTTTTACAATCCTGATACTTTATAACGATACCCTTAAAAACATAAAAAAATCGGCTTTCATCCAAACCGATTTTTTTATTACCCTGGTACTTGAAAACGGATACTACCTCTGGCAGGCGGGAAACTACCAACATCCTAACACCCGGATTCTTATATTAAATTATTCAATTCTCGTGCCAGGATAAAAAAAAGTAGTTAAAAACCCCGGAGTATGGGATAAACAGTAATTTTTAACGTATTCATCCTGCCTCCGCACCAGCCTTTACCATAGGATTATACTAACCAAAAATATCATTGAGGACACTGGCTAAGCGAACTCCACCTGTGAGTAATTGTTTTTCTACCAGGTCCCAATACTTATAGCTGTACGAATATCCGAGCTTATCCCCGCTCTCGGCTGTTCCATATACTTTCCGGGCTAATTCCTGTGATTCTTCAATCCATTGCAGCACGTTGCCTTGTTGCATAGCCTTTCTTTCTTTCCTGGAGATCCTGGGAAGTGTATTAGACAATTCGGTATAGCTCATCCCGTAATCATCAATCATATGGCTGTCCCAGACTCTGTGCAGGTTACTACCTTTGCCAAACCACATGACCTGTATATCATTTCCTCCTTTATCCTCTCCTCGCCCGGCGTGCAGGGGCTGGTGTAGGTCGCCCAGGAAATGAACAAGCATTTTTAAATAAAATACTTTTTCTTCTTTGGTCCTGTTAGCGTCCTTTAATACCTCTATGGATTTCTGTATCCCCATGACCAGGTCACCTTCCGGGGCTGGGGTTACTTCAGAGTATTCTTTGTCAAATGGGTAGTTAACATAATGCCAGGGGGAATAGGCATCATATGCCCTGTCGGATTTTATATCGTCTGCATAGGTAGATATTTCAGCCAGGGTCTGCCCGTCTAATAATTTATCTATAGCCTTGCGAGCCTTAGAACTGATGAGCTCCTGGGCGACCTCACCCACAACGCGATGGCCGGTTTTACCCCATACCATCTCGTTAGCCATTGAAAAATGACCAACCAACAAAAGCAAAAGAAGTAGTTTCTTCATAATCAAAATATTACAACACAATAATCAGGTTAACAGTAAAGCCCGGTCCTCAATTTTTTGGATTAAAAAGTACTAAAACGCCATTAAGAGAATGTCTTCAGTTATACTACTTTTGTCCCGTTGACAGGAAAAGGCTGCCAAAACTATGAAAAACATCCATAAACCCCAATGGCGGAAAATTAGTAAATATGCATTATGGGCTTTTGTTGCCCTCTCCGGCCTGTTTATAACCTTCATGTTAAGCATACATGCCGGAGCCTGGGGGCCAATACCGTCAGAAAAGTCGCTTTCAGACCTTAACTATCAAAAAGCTACAGAGGTATATTCTGCAGACAGCGTACTGATTGGAAAGTATTACCTTTTTGACAGGCAACCTGTCAGTTATGAGCAATTACCCGAACATCTCGTACATGCACTGGTCTCTATTGAAGACGAGCGATTTTACGAGCATAACGGCATCGATTATCCCAGCCTGATGCGAGTAGCTCTGAAGACTGTTCTGCTACAGGACGAATCTGCCGGTGGCGGAAGTACCTTAAGTCAACAGTTGGTCAAGAATTTATATCCCCGTGAGCACGGAAGTAAACTTGGATTGGTGGCAGATAAATTCAGGGAAATGATCATTGCCAGCAAACTGGAGTCCATTTACAGTAAAGAGGAGATCCTGCAACATTACCTGAATACCGTTTCCTTTGGCGGCAATACCTTTGGTATAGAAAGTGCTGCCTTAAAATTTTATAACAAACCAAGCCGGGCACTTTCAGTTGTTGAGGCTGCTACCTTGGTCGGAATGCTCAAGGCAACCTACGCTTACAATCCTCGTTTGTTCCCGGAACGCAGTATGGTTCGGAGAAATTTGGTGCTCCAGGCAATGGCCCGAAATAAACACCTCGCTGCTAAGAAGCTGGATAGCCTGCAGGCCCTTCCCCTATCCCTGGATTACCGGGAATATGACCACGACCAGGGGATTGCTCCCTATTTCAGGGAAGAAGTACGCAAGCAACTAAAAAGATGGGCAGACAAAGAAGGTGAAAATGGAAAAGAGTACAATATCTATACCTCTGGTTTAAAGGTGTACACAACCCTCAATTTTAAGATGCAGCAATTGGCCGAAGAAGCCATGACGGAACACATGAAAGGCCTACAACAACAATTTGAAAAAAGTCATGGCAAGAATGCGCCCTGGGAGACCGATAAGACACTCATCCGAAAGGCAGTCCGCCAATCGCCGGCCTTCAGGAAATTAAGTGCATCGGGGCTTAGTGAAGAGGCCGTTATGGACTCCATGGCGGTAAAAAGATCAATGACCCTTCCCAGTTGGAAAGGAGACACCACCTTGCTGATGAGCAGTATTGACAGCATCCGTTACCTGATGAAATATCTCAATGTGGGCTCGTTAGGAATAGATCCACAGAGCGGGGAAGTACTCACCTGGATCGGGGGGATAAATTATAAATATTTTAAGTACGACCATATCTCTCAAAGCGAAAGGCAGGTAGGTTCTACCTTTAAACCCATAGTTTACACTGCGGCCCTGGAAGCGGGAGTTGAACCCTGTAACTATTATTCGGCCAGGGAGGTAGCCTATGAAAACATGGAAGATTGGTCTCCCGGGAATTCCGGCGACAAGGATGAAGCCTATCTCAACTATTCTATGGAGGAGGCGCTCAGTAATTCAGTGAATACCGTTGCCGTAAAAGTACTTGAAGATGCCGGGATTAACAGAACCCTGCAGCTCGCTAAGAAGATGGGGATCACCGCAGATTTACCTGCACAACCCTCCCTGGCTTTAGGTACCGGTGCGGTCAGTATTCCAGAATTGGCCGGCGCTTACGCGAGTTACGTAAATGACGGCATCCCGGTAAAACCCTACCTCATAAAGAGAGTTACCAGCGGTAAAGATTCTTTGTTAATGGAACACCGGCAAGAGGATAGACCGGGCCGGGCATATTCTGAACAGAACAGGCAACTGATGCTTGAAATGATGAAAGCCACGGTCAACAAGGGCACCGCGGCACGGATCAGGTATACCTATGGCCTAAAGAACGACCTGGCAGGCAAAACGGGTACTACACAAAATAACAAGGATGCCTGGTTCGTGGCTATAAGCCCGGAATTGGTTCACGTCAGCTGGGTAGGACTGGACAGGCACGAGATCGGCTTCAGGAGCACCAGCCTGGGACAGGGGGCCAATGCGGCCCTTCCCCTATATGCCACCTTACTGCAGAAGATGAATAAAGAAAAGTCTTTTAACCCTATCACCAGGGCAAGGTTCCAGCCCCCTTCCGGACAAGTTGCCCGCTTACTGGATTGTGAACCTGTGAAAAAAGACGGCTTCCTGAAACGGCTGTTTACCAACCCGGACAAAAAGAAAAAGAAGAAGTTTAAGTCAAAGGATTAAGGTCAAAGTATTTATCTCGGGCTATCCCTGAACAGTGGTAGATATTGTCCGCCCTAACCTCAGATTTCCAGGGAAGAGCCCTGTCGCTGTTTAGCCATCTTATGACTGAATCGCACCTGCTTTTGGCAAAATTTTGTGATTTATTTAACGCCATAGGGGTTAAATTTGGGGGCCACCTAACTATTCAACTATGTTCAGACGTTTGTGCGTTTTCTTCTTACTATCCTTTTCCTTCCTCTCCCATGCACAAACCACCGACAAAGAATTCACCGTAAAATACATTGACGGCTTTGTAAAAGCCGATGGAATTCTTGATGAAGCGGTATGGAAAGAAGCTGATGTTGCCGGGGATTTCCAGCAATATTTCACCACAGACACGCTCAGGGCGGAACAGCAGACCGAAATCCGGATGTTGTACAACGGAACGACTCTCTATATCGGGATCAAAGCATACG
>JABDLH010000070.1 GCA_013003145.1 Flavobacteriaceae bacterium
CAGAATTCTGCGGCGGTACTGGATTTTGAGAAAAGTCCCTGGGGTACCATTAAGGTAGCCAGTAAGCTGATCAACAGAACCACTGCTGAGAGGTTGATGACATTCTTAAATGGCCATACCAGCATTCTTCTCAAGGGGTGCAGATCATTTCCCCAGGTATGTACCAGGTAATAATACCCATTCCCGATCGGGGCAAAGAGTAAGGGATCGTCTTTATCCTCCAGCTTAAAGAGTTTGGAAGGGGCCATCAATTTAAAACCCTTGAGTTCTATCCCGTGGTCTTTTTCAATGGCTTTGATCTTAGCAACGGCCTCCCTGGGTACTTCCCCTTTAAAATACCGGATATCCAGGAATCGCAGCCGGTAATTGATGCAGGTCTCCCTGATCTGGTCCAGGTGGTAAATTTTGGAGGTGTCCATCAATTCAAAATCAAAGGCGTTATTCTCCGCGACTCGATTTCCTTGAAGGTTTTCAGAGATACGCTGTTCATGCGCCTCATCCTTCCTGAGAATTTCATACACTTCTTCCAGTAGCCTGGATTCGCCTTCGGAAGCCCTCCTGGTATCAGACAGACGAGACTCGATATTGGTTTTCTTCAACTTCATTCTTTCCCATTTTTAGCAATTACTTCAAAATTAAGCAAATGGAGGTTCGATTCCAATATAAGCCGAAAGAGGCTATTTGTTAATTATTTGTTAAATGATCTGCTAAGCCCCGGTCAGCTTCATCCCTGGTCCGATGATAATTGTATATTGTCGATGAAATCGTACCTTTGGTCGATTAAACATCACGCCCCGATGAACACTCTGAAAGCCATTCTGGCAGGCCTTAGCCTGCTCTGTACCCTACTGACCAACGCCCAATATGACCCTTCTACCTATGGAGAGATCGGCCCGGCTTACTCCATTGTAGAATCTGCAGGTGAATCTGAGGAACATAAGACCTTAATGGCTGCAGTGATGGCCGCGGGTTTGACAGACCGATTACATAGTCAAGGGCCTTACACGGTTTTTGCCCCTTCAGACCAGGCTTTTGAAACACTTAGTTCTGAGCGACTGGAAAGGCTGTTACTTCCTGAAAACAAGCAGGAGCTCAAAGCATTGCTTACTTATCATATGATCGCAGGAAAATTTACGGCATCAGATATCCTGAAAGCCTTGTGCAGGGGAGAGGGGAGCGCTTCTTTCACCACCTTGGAAGGAAATACATTAAGGGCCACCATGGACGGGATCGATATCGTCTTGACCGATTGCCTGGGCAATACGGCCAGGATCACTACAGCAGATGCCGACCAATGCAATGGGGTTATCCACGTGATAGACCGCGTGATCGCACCTCGCTAACGCAACTCGGCTCCCAGTTCAGACTCGAACTTTGATTGTAGTTTCTTCATGATCTTGTCAATCTGCTTATCGGTCAGGGTCTTTTTCTCATCGAGTAAAGTGAAACTTACCGCGTAAGATTTCTTACCCTCCGGCAGGTTCTTCCCGGTGTATACATCAAAAAGGTTAACCTGTTTCAGGAGTTTCTTTTCTGTCGCATAGGCCAGTTCGTAGACTTGCTTAAAGCTAACCCGCTCATCCAGCAACAGCGCAAAATCCCGTTTCACTTCCGGGTATTTGGAGACTTCCTTGTATAACACCTTGTTCTTGGAGGCAAATCTGATGATCGCTTCCCAGTCGAGGTCGGCGTAAAGAACTTCGTTCTTGATGTCAAAAGCCTTGGTGATGTTCTTAGCCACAACACCCAGCTTAGCTATGGTGCCTTCCTTGGTGTTCAGGGCAAGACCTTCAGAATAGATATCATCTTCCATAGGTACAGCCTCGTAGGCGTTCACCCCAATGCGCTGGAGAACGTGTTCTACCACTGCCTTCAGGAAGAAAAAATCGGATTTCTTTTTTTCTGCAATCCAACTGTCTTCGCTTCGGTTCCCGGTGACCCACAAGCATAAGTGTTGTTGCTCGTTATAACCCGATTCTAACTTGTGATAGGTAGAACCGAATTCGAATAATTTCAGGTTAGGTTTCTGACGGTTGATGTTATGAGAGATAGACTCCATTCCTGAAAAGATCATAGATCTTCGCAGCGCCGACAACTCCGTACTCAATGGGTTCAGGATGGCGACGGTACCCCCGTCATCTTCCTGTATGAGTTCCTGGTATTTTGGATTAGTAAGGCTGTTGGATAAGGTCTCAAAGAATCCTTTAGAGGCCAGCAGGTCTCCTGCAATGTTTTGCAGGCGATAATCCTCAAATTTGCCACTGGGTGCAATGGATGCATTCAATTTAGAATCAAACTGTATGTTATTGTAGCCATATACCCTTAAGATCTCTTCGATCACATCAACCTCTCGCTCTACATCGATCCTGTAAAACGGGATCAACAGGCCGAGGCCGGATTCAGTGACGCTCTTTACCTGGATATCCAGGGAAGCCAGTATGGATTTGATGGTATCCTTTGGGATTTCCTGCCCGATCAGGTTGTTGATCTTTTCAAAGGTCAGGAATACCTGCCTGTCCTCTTTTTTCTTAGGGTAGAGGTCTACAATTTCCGAACTGATCTCGCCCCCGGCCAGTTCCCTGATCAAAAGGGCTGCCCGCATAAGGCTGTATTCTACGTTATTGATGTCTATCCCTCGCTCAAACCTGAACGAAGCATCCGTGTTGAGACCGTGTCTTTTGGCAGTTTTCCTTACAGCGACAGGGTTAAAATATGCACTTTCCAGGAAGATAGCCCTGGTGTTTTCTGTCACCCCGGTATTGATCCCGCCAAAAACTCCTGCAATGCACATGGGCTTTTCAGCATCACAAATCATCAGGTCCTCTTCATGTAAGGTACGTTCTACCCCGTCCAGGGTAACGAACTTAGTGCCCGCTTTCAACGTCTTAACCTTGATCTTCTTCCCATATACACGATCAGCATCAAAAGCATGTAAAGGTTGCCCCAGCTCGTGTAGCACATAGTTGGTCGCGTCTACGACATTATTGATGGGTTTTACGCCAATGGCCCTTAACCTGTTCTGCAGCCAGTCCGGTGAAGGCTGTACAATCAGGTTGCTCATGCTGACCCCGCAATAGCGAGGCGCCAATTGAGCGTCATCAACCTCAACTTCAAATTTTAAGGATCGATTATCGATATGAAAGTTACTTACACTAGGTGTATTGAGAGGAATGTGTATTTCTTTTTGAAGAAGTCCTGCTTTCAGATCCCTTGCCACCCCGTAATGACTCATGGCATCAGCCCGGTTCGGTGTCAGGCCAATCTCGAAGACCTCATCATTTTCTATACTGAAAATTTCAGAACAGGGGGTGCCCGGTTTAAGGCTGCTGTCCAGGACCATGATCCCGTCATGACTGTCACCCAATCCAAGCTCATCTTCTGCACAGATCATTCCCTGGCTTTCTTCGCCACGGATCTTTCCTTTCTTAATAGTCCAGGCCTCTCCTTCGGCATCGTAGAGGGTGGTGCCTATAGTTGCCACGGGTACCTTTTGGCCTTTGGCTACATTGGGGGCCCCACATACGATTTGCAGCACGGTATCTCCACCAACATCTACCTTGGTCAGCTGCAACTTGTCTGCATTGGGATGCTTCTCACATTCCAGTACATGTCCTACAACTATACCTTCCAGGCCACCTTTGACTGATTCAAATGCCGTGACGCCTTCTACCTCCAGCCCGAGATCTGTTAAAAGTTCAGCAGTTTTATGGGATTCCCAGTTAAGTTGAAGGAATTGTTTGAGCCAGTTATAGGAAATGTTCATCGTTGAAATTTAAACGCCCAAAGATAAGATAATGCTTGAAACGATTCAAAATGTCGGGGATTCAATTGGTTTATTTTTTATTGTGACAATTCTGACTGATATTAGATGCTTTTAAAGCTCATAATTCTGTCCTCATGCGATCAATTATCGGATCATTTCTCGCGATTTTAATATTTGTTTCCTGTAACGATAAGACCACCCCTGAACTGCGTACAGGGCCCTGGCATGCCACCCTGGAGGTGCAGGATGGAAGACAGCTGCCGTTTTCTTTTGAACTTTTTAAAGGTGAGAAGGGATACGGCATCAAGGTTTATAATGCCGGCGAAGAGATCGTCGTAGATGAAATTGAGACAATTAAAGATTCCATCACTATAAAAATGCCGGCTTTTGACGGCTATATTGCCGGAAATTATGAGGGTGAACAGATCAGGGGTAATTTCATAAAAGAAGAATTAGAGCGGTCCCAGGCATTTATAGCTGAATACGGCGATCAGCCCCGGTTCCGGGTAAATGAAGCCCCTGCCTTTGATGTAAACGGTACCTGGGAGGCGAGCTTCGGGAAGGATTCTACAGACATGTACCCCGCCAAAGGGATTTTCAGCCAGAAGGGCACTAAGGTTACCGGCACCTTCAGGACCACTACGGGAGACTACAGGTACCTGGAAGGGGTAGTGCGTGGAGACAGTCTTTTACTCTCTACATTTGACGG
>JABDLH010000099.1 GCA_013003145.1 Flavobacteriaceae bacterium
GTAGTGGCACTGGTCATCGCACCGAGTATCGCTGCAGGTGGTGATGTGGCAACGGTAGAGGCTGCCCCGGCTGTATATGAAATGGCCCCGGCTGATGCTGTGGAAGCTGAAGACGAGCAGGCCATCCGTTATGAAGACGCCCTGGAAACAGAGGTGACCGAGGAAACGGAAACCATTGAAGTGGCCATACAGGAAAAAACAGCTGTGAAAACAGCGGTAGTGTATACTGAAGTTGTTAAGACTCCAAAGAAAAGCTAAATACGTTTAGTTTCGTTTCAGTCAAAAAAACCCGCAAGACAGCTTGCGGGTTTTTTTATAAGCTGTATCTTTTTTCCCATGTTGAATTATGACGATCTCATCATACTGGGCATCTCCTTTGGTCTTGGGATGCTCAACGGCCTGCAACGGCAATCCGAGGACGACCGGATCGCCGGGGTGCGCACATTTACCCTGATCGCCATCTTGGGTACCATCGCCGGGTTTATGTCCCGGGACCTGGAAAATCCTTACCTGATCCCATTCTTCGGCGTGGCGATTACCGCCTTCCTCGTGATGGGTAATGTGATCAAGCTTAAGAAGATATCCGAAGCCAGTATCGGGCAGACGACAGAAGTCGCTGCACTGCTTATGTATGCCATAGGCGCCTACCTGGTCATGGGAGACCAGACCATAGGGGTACTGATGGGAGGGGGGATGGCTATCCTGCTGTACGTGAAAGAACGCTTACACGGACTCATCGAGCGGCTTAAGGATAAAGAGCTCAGTGCGATCATGACTTTTGCGGGTATTTCACTGGTAGTCCTGCCTATATTGCCTAACCGGACCTATGGTCTTTTTGATGTATTAAATCCCTATAATATCTGGCTGATGGTGGTGCTCATCGTGGGCATCAGTGTGGTCGGGTACTTCATCTATAAGTTTGCCGGGAAGAAAGTCGGGGTCATTTCTAATGGCGTCCTCGGTGGTCTTATCAGCAGTACGGCGACCACGGTAAGCTATTCCAGGAAGACCAAAGAAACCCCGGATGTGGGCAAGGTGGCTGCCTTTATAATTACAGCGGCTTCTGCAATTGCACTGGTCAGGGTTTTGGTCGAGGTGAGCGTGGTGGTCCCGGAGAAATTAGGGGGACTCATGACACCCATCCTGGCCGAATTTGTCATCATGACCGGGCTTTGTATCGGGATGTTCTACCTGATCAACAAGGAAACGGAACAGGATGAAATGCCAGAACCTTCTAACCCCGCTCAATTTAAAAGCGCATTGGTTTTTGGCCTGCTCTATGCCCTTATCCTGCTCGCGGTGGCCTTCGTGAAGGAAGAGTTTGGTAATAATGCCTTGTACGTGGTCTCCATCATCAGTGGACTTACGGATGTGGATGCCATTACTTTATCATTGTCCCAGCTGATGAAAAAGGGTAGCCTTGAAGTAGAATCGGGCTGGCGCCTTATCCTACTGGCGTCGCTGTCTAATTTACTATTCAAAGGAATTATGGCCGCCGTTCTCGGCAGCAGGGAACTCACCAAATGGATTTCTATTACCTTTGGAGTATCCATTGTCGCAGGTCTGTTGATCATGTGGCTCTGGCCCGAATCCTGGCACTTCTTTTAAATATGATATTTAAGAAAAAGCAAGACCCGCTGCAGATTATCGCATTCCAGACCTATGGCACCAATACTCATTTCTACGCCAAGGGACGTGCCCTGGAAGATGAGAATATAGACCTGTCTAATAAAGGTTTCTGGAAACTGCTGATCAATACCTGGAAACGATTTGAAACAGACGAGGTAGGAGACAGCCCTATAGATATTCATTTGCCGAATGGGAAAGTGATCAAAGCAAAGACAGATGCAGATGGCTACTACCTGGCCGATGAACAATTAGAAGGCCTGGAAGAATTGACCAATGAAGAAGGATGGTTGCCTTACGAAGTTTCCTATGATATTTCACAGGTAGATGCAAACCGGATCAGGGAGAATCGCTTCCCGGGCGAGATCCTCATACCCCCTGCCACGGCAGAATTCGGCGTGATCAGTGATATTGATGATACCATTCTGCATACCGGGGTGGTCTCATCCCTGAAATGGCAGGTGATCTTCAACACCGTGTTTAAAAGACCGGAAAAGCGCACCCCTTTAGATGGTGCCGCTAAATTTTATCACCTCTTGCACAGGGGTAAGACCGGGGAGGGTTCTAACCCTATCTTCTACGTAAGCCATAGCCCCTGGAACCTGTACCGTTACCTGGAATTGTTCCTGAAGGAGCACAACTTTCCTAAAGGCCCTATTTTATTGAGGAGTTTTAAGAGTTTCCTGAACCGCAAAAAAGTGGTGGAGAAGCCACAGAAACAACGGGAAATCCTGAATATCCTGGAAACTTATCCCGAACTTAATTTTATTCTCATCGGGGACAGTGGGGAGCATGACGCAGATATTTATATTGAGATCGCCGAAGCCTACCCGGACAGGATACTCGCTATCTACCTCAGGAGTGTAAAGCACCGTAAGCGAATGCTCAGGGTAAGAGGGCTGTTCAAATCGTACGAGACCGTTCCCGTATTACTGGCAGAAGACAGTAAACAGTTGTTTGCACATGCCTTTGAAAAAGGGTTTATCGCAGATCCCGACCACTAGAAAAGACCGTGGATCTCTGCGTCGATCTTATTGATCACGAAACCGAGATCTTCCGGTTCATCCACGAAATTCAGGTTATCCACATCCATAATAAGCAGCTTGCCTTTGGCGTAGCTCTGTATCCATGCTTCGTACCGCTCGTTCAGCCTGCTTAGGTAATCAATAGAAATACTGTTTTCGTAGTCTCTGCCTCTTTTGTGGATCTGGTTCACCAGGTTGGGGATAGAACTCCTTAGGTAGATCAGCAGGTCAGGTGGCTGAACAAAGGTTTCCATCAGTTCAAATAAACTGGTGTAGTTATTAAAGTCCCTGTTGGTCATCAGGCCCATAGCGTGGAGGTTGGGAGCAAAGATGTGCGCATCCTCGTAAATGGTCCTGTCCTGTATCACACTTTTACCACTTTCCCGGATTTTCAAGATCTGCCGGTAGCGGCTGTTCAGGAAATAGATTTGCAAGTTAAAGCTCCACCGTGCCATACTGGTATAAAAATCATCCAGGTATGGATTGTCCACCACGTCTTCAAACTGGGCGTCCCAGTTATAATGTTTGGATAGTAACCTGGTCAGTGTGGTCTTCCCGGAGCCTATATTTCCTGCAACTGCAATATGCATGGCCATGTAACGATTAAGGGTTATGCTTTGTTCTGATAAAGGGACACAATATACAAAGTATCCGGGGTTCCCGAAAAAATAGTCGCGGAAATGCGCTCCTTAAAATCTAAGGGTCAAAATTTTTATTTCACGGTCAAATACGTACTTTTGTGACTGCGAATTGAGAGGACGGATTTGACTGATTGCAACCTCCCTGCCCGCGCAAAGCAATACCCTGTTACCGGGGTTGTTGTAAAGAGGCAGGATAAAATGCTAAAGCAGTTTCCTTCACGCGAGTAAACTTCTTTACACTTTTACGTCAAATCTGTTTCATTACAAAATTATAGTATCGACGTATGGCATATCTATTTACCTCAGAATCTGTTAGTGAAGGACACCCTGATAAGATCGCAGATCAGATCAGTGATGCCCTTTTAGATAATTTCCTGGCCTTTGACCCGGAGAGCAAGGTGGCTTGTGAAACCCTGGTGACCACGGGACAGGTGATCCTGGCCGGTGAAGTAAAGAGCCATACCTATGTGGATCTGCAGGCGATTACCCGCGAGGTGATCAACCAGATCGGGTATACCAAGGGAGAATACCAGTTCAGCGGGGATTCCTGCGGAGTCATCTCGCTCATCCATGAGCAATCCCAAGACATCAACCAGGGTGTGGATCGCGGGAAGAAAGAAGAACAAGGTGCCGGTGACCAGGGGATGATGTTTGGTTATGCCATTAAGGAAACCGAAAATTATATGCCCTTGGCCCTGGATATTTCACATAAGATCCTGAGCGAACTGGCAGCCCTGAGGAGAGAAGGAGACCAGATCACCTACCTACGCCCTGATGCCAAGGCCCAGGTTACCCTGGAATATTCTGATGATCATAACCCACAACGGATAGATACCATCGTGATCTCTACCCAGCACGACGACTTTGACAAGGACAGCGAACGCATGCTGCAGACTATCAAGAACGATCTCCTGGAGATCCTTATCCCAAGGGTAAAAGCCTTACTGGCCCCGGAAGTACAGGCACTTTTTGACGATCAGATCAAATATCATATTAACCCCACGGGGAAATTCGTTATCGGCGGACCTCATGGCGATAGTGGCCTGACCGGCCGTAAGATCATCGTTGACACCTACGGGGGGCGAGGAGCACATGGCGGTGGTGCCTTTAGTGGAAAGGACCCTAGTAAAGTGGATCGTAGTGCAGCCTATGCTGCCAGGCATATTGCCAAAAACCTGGCCGCTGCCGGGGTGGCAGACGAGGTGCTGGTACAGGTAAGCTACGCTATCGGGGTGGTAGAACCTACCTCTATCTTTGTGAATACCTATGGTACTTCTCATATAGACCTCACCGACGGGGAGATCGCCAGGCAGGTTTCACAACTGTTTGATATGCGTCCTTTCGCCATTGAAGAGCGATTAAAACTCCGAAACCCTATCTACCTGGAGACTGCTGCCTACGGCCATATGGGGAAAGAACCCCGGGTGGTCCATAAAGTTTTCGAGTCACCTTACAACGGCAGGGTAGAGATGGACGTGGAATTATTTACCTGGGAAAAACTGGATATGGTAGAACCGATCCGCCAAGCCTTTGGTCTTGAAGTTTTGGAAAAACACTAGGATTATCCGGCTTCGTAGCTATATTTGTATTAACTAAGTTCAATAATTTACTGATCTGTTATCAAGAAAGGTGGAGGGAATAGACCCTTTGAAACCTTAGCAACCCTTTGCCTCTTATGGCAGAGAAGGTGCTACATTCTATCCCGGGGAACGGGAATAGATAACGCTGAAGAGATTTACTTCCTCTCCATATCTTTCTTATAACGCATTATTTCCCCTGCTCTTGCGAGCAGGGAACCTGGCATCTATTCGATACACGCGATTGTAGTTTGATGTTCAGTTAAAAAGAGAGAAAGATATGTTACATCACTTAACAATACCATCCTTTACCACCTATAGCGGGAGTACGCAGGATATTTCACTGTCATACCAATTATTTGGTTGCGAACTGCATACGGCTCCTATCGTTTTGGTTAACCACGCCCTGACCGGTAATTCTAATGTCACCGGGGATGAGGGTTGGTGGTCGGTGCTGATCGGTCCGGGCAAGTGTATCAATACAGAGAAATACACCATCCTGGCCTTTAATATTCCCGGTAATGGATACGACGGATTTATCATTGACAACTATAAGGATTTTGTGGCCGGGGATATCGCCCGGATCTTCCTGTCAGGCCTGGAAGAACTGCGTATACAAAAGTTATTTGCACTGATCGGGGGATCACTGGGTGGCGGGATCGCCTGGGAAATGGCTGCCCTGGATCCGGAGCTGACAGAACACCTGATCCCCGTGGCCTCTGATTGGAAATCTACAGACTGGCTTATCGCCAACTGCCAGATACAGGAGCAATTCCTGGTAAATTCAAAGCAACCTGTTCACGACGCTCGTATGCACGCTATGTTGTGCTATAGAACCCCGGAATCATTTAAGGAACGTTTTCAGCGGAGTACCAATGAAGCCTTGCAACAGTTTAACGTGGAAAGCTGGTTGATGCATCACGGTAAGAAACTGCAGGAACGCTTCCAGCTGTCGGCCTATAAACTGACCAACCAGCTCCTGAAGACCATAGATATTACCCGGGATGGGGAGGAGGCCTTTACCCGGCTGCAGGACAGTGATACCAATATTCATATTATCGGGGTGGATTCAGACCTGTTCTTTACCGCCAAGGAGAATAAAGAGACTTTTAAACAACTGGCCCAGGCCAACAGTAATGTAACCTACGGGGAAATTCAATCTCTTCATGGACACGACGCATTCCTGATCGAATACGAACAGATTCAGCAGTTGCTGAAGCCTATTTTCGAGGATGCTGCAAGTCTTCAGCGCTACAAGCTGCTGAAATTTGGGGGTGTCTCCCTGTCCAATGGCGAAGGAATCGGGAACGTGCTCAGGATCATTGAATCTAAGGTTAAGGCCGGCGAAAAGTTAGCGATCGTACTCTCGGCCCGTCAAAAGGCCACGGACCAGCTGCAACTCATGTTGCAAAAGGCGGCGGCCGGTAAAGATTTCAAAAAAGATTTCGAGGATTTTGAGCGCTACCAGCAGCATACCTTCACTAATGTGAAGCTGTCGGACGAATTCCGGGCCTTGTTCCAACTGCTGGAAGGGGTTGCCCTCCTGGGGGATTACAGCGATAAGACCCGGGACCACGTGCTGGCGTTCGGCGAACTGATATCGGCCCGCCTGCTCACTAAATTACTGATAGGGAAAGGAGTGAAAGCTGTATTTCTCGATTCCAGGAAACTGATCCGCACCGATGCCAACTTTGGTAACGCCCAGGTGAACGAATTGGTCTCCAAAGAGCAGGTGCTGCGCGAATTTGCAGGGCTTGAACCCGGCAGTGTACCGGTGATCACCGGGTTTATAGCTGCGAATAAAGAGGGGGAAACCACGACCCTGGGTAGGAACGGGAGTAATTATTCTGCCTCGCTGCTGGCTAATTTCCTCGATGCGGAGGAGTTACAGAATTTCACCCACGTAGACGGGATCTACACGGCCAACCCGGACCTGGTTCCCGAAGCCAGGATCATCAGGAACCTATCCTATAGCGAGGCAAATGAAATGGCCAATTTTGGAACCACCGTTCTTCATGCAAAGACCATTATTCCCCTCCTGGAAAAGAACATTCCCCTGAGGATTTTGAACACCTTTAATACCGATGGGGAGGGAACGCTGATCAGTGCCAAGGAAGGCCCGGAAGGGATCAAGTCGCTTTCCGTAATAGAGCACGAAGCTCTTATTAATTTGGAAGGACGAGGCTTGCTGGGCAAGGTGGGTGTAGACGCCCGGATATTTAAAGCGCTGGGCCAGAGCAATATCAATGTAGGGATCATCTCGCAAGGATCTTCTGAACGGGGGATAGGCCTGGTGGTTGCGGCAACAGAGGCCAGGCGTGCCAAGGAAGCCCTGGAAACCGAATTTGAAGATGCCTTCCAGTCCCGCGATGTAAATACCATCACTATTACAGACGATGTATCTGTGATCTCCATTATCGGGCAGGATCTCAGTACTTTTCATAAGCCCTACAATGCCCTGATCAAGAACCAGGTAGTGCCGCTATTGTTCAACAATACGGTGACGGGAAAGAATGTCAGCCTGGTCCTAAAGAAAAAGGACCTGCACAAAGCGCTGAACGTGATGCACGGCCAGATCTTCGGAATCGCCAAGAAAGTGAACCTGGCAATTTTCGGGCACGGGAATGTTGGTGGTACCCTGCTGGACCAGATCCTCGATTCCCGGGAGAAGATCGAAAAACGAAAGGGGATCAGCCTGAATGTTTTTGCCCTGGCCAATTCCCGGAAATTAATATTGGCTAAAGAGGGATTGAAGAAAGACTGGCGCAAGACTATAGATGAAGAGGGTGTGCCGTACAGCGTGGATGCCATTAAGCAGTACGCGCGTAACCACCACCTGGAGAACCTTATCGCGGTGGATAATACGGCCAGTGAGGACTTTGTCGCTCACTATTTTGAACTGGTAGAAGAGGGGTATGACTTGGTTTCTTCCAATAAGATCGCCAATACCCTTGGTTTTGATTATTACCAGTTATTACGCGAAGAACTGTCTAAACACCAGAAGCAGTACCTGTACGAAACCAACGTAGGGGCAGGGCTGCCGCTTATAGATACCATAAAATTATTACACCTGTCCGGGGAGAATATTACCCGGATCAAAGGAGTGTTTTCCGGCTCGCTCAGCTATATTTTTAATAATTTTTCACAAGGAGGCACTTCCTTTTCCAGTGTGCTAAAAGATGCCATGGAGCGTGGACTTACAGAACCGGATCCCCGTGAAGATCTGTCGGGGAATGATGTGGGCCGCAAGCTGCTGATCCTGGCCCGTGAGCTGGACCTGCACAACGAGTTCACCGACATCAGTATTGAGAACCTGATCCCGGAAGCATTGCGAAAAGGCGATGTGCGGGAGTTCCTCTCCAAAGAGCGTGAACTGGATGAACATTATAACGAAATTAAACAGGGGCAACGAGAAGGGCATGTACTCCGCTATGTCGGAGAACTGCATGGTGACCTCCGGCAGGAGAAAGGCAAGCTCGATGTAAAGCTGGTTTCCGTACCCCAGGAAAGTGCCCTTGGGCAGGTGAAAGGATCCGATTCTATTATCGAGATCTATACCGAGTCTTACGGGGAACACCCGCTGGTTATTCAGGGCGCCGGGGCAGGGGCCGCGGTGACTGCCAGGGGAGTATTTGGCGACATCCTGAGGATCGCCGAGAAAGGATAAATTACAGTAGGATAAAATACCGATTATGAAAAACAGAGAATTTGAGACCAATGCGATACGAACACAGATGGAACGATCTTCATTCCTGGAACATTCCAGCCCCATGTATCTCACCTCGAGTTTTGTCTTCGAGGATGCAGAGGACATGAGGGCCTCCTTTGCCGAAGAGAAAGACCGGAATATCTATTCCAGGTATTCCAATCCCAATAGTTCGGAATTCATAGAACGGGTCTGCAAGATGGAAGGTGCCGAAGACGGTTTCGCCTTTGCCTCGGGCATGGCAGCCGTTTTTAATACTTTCGCTGCCCTGCTCGAAAGCGGGGACCACCTGGTATCTTCCAGGAATATCTTCGGATCAACACACAGCCTGCTGACGCAGTTTTTGCCCAAATGGAAGATCAACCATGATTATTTCAATATCACAGCGACGGTCGAAGAAATTGAAGCCCTGATACGGCCAGAGACCAAAATGATCTACGCCGAGTCACCGACGAATCCCGGGGTAGATATCCTGGACCTGGAAATCTTGGGAAAATTGGCTAAAAAGCACGGTATACTGCTGGTGGTAGATAATTGTTTTGCGAGTCCATACCTGCAGCAACCGCTGAAATTCGGGGCAGACCTGGTCATTCATTCCGGCACCAAGCTCATGGATGGGCAAGGCCGGGTATTGGCAGGGATCACCGTGGGTAGCCACCAATTGGTGGATAAGATCTATCGTTTTGCAAGGATCACGGGCCCGGCGCTGTCACCTTTTAATGCGTGGATCCTCTCCAGGAGCCTGGAGACCCTTGCAGTGCGGGTAGATCGGCACTGTGAGAATGCCCTGGCCCTGGCAAAATTCCTGGAGAAACACCCGAAAATAAAAAAGGTGAAGTACCCTTTCTTACCCTCACACCCTCAATATAAACTGGCAAAGAAACAAATGAAAGCCGGGGGCTGCGTAGTTGCCTTTGAAGTTGAAGGAGGACTACAAGCCGGGAGGAAGTTCTTTGATGCTATTCGGCTGTTATCCTTATCGGCTAACCTTGGGGATACCCGTAGTATCGTGACCCACCCCGCTTCGACTACCCATAGTAAATTATCTCCCGAAGAACGGCAGGAGACAGGGATCACGGACGGGTTGGTAAGGGTGTCTGTCGGTTTGGAACACATAGACGATATCATCGCCGATATAGCCCAGGCCCTGGGAAAATAATAGGTTTTACAGCACAGGTCTCAATGGAAGGTGTAGTACAAGAGCAAGATTTTTTTCTATCTTCGTATTATGCTT
>JABDLH010000108.1 GCA_013003145.1 Flavobacteriaceae bacterium
ATCCGGCCCTACTTCCATATCGATCAGGTTGTTTAATGATATATTCGGGGCAAAAGGCTCCATTTTCTTGAAGGGTCCGTCCTCGAATAAACTAACGGCCTTCATCCAGCCCCTCATCCATTCATAGATGATGACCTTGCCGTCATAGTATTCGGGTAATGCATTTTTTCCTTTATAAAGATCGTTGTAATAAACAGGACCCGCCATAGCATTTCGTCCCCCGCTACCCACCTGTGGAAAGGCAGCGAATTCCGCATAAGGATAATAGACATAGGCAGGCTGAGCTTCCGGTAGCACCTGCAGGCCTGTATTATTCCTGGAGTTATTCACCGGCAGTGCGGGATCAAATGCCTCACCGCTTTCCCCGGTAGCGTAATTATAATCCAAATAAGGTTGGTTATCACCAATAAATAAGGGCCAGCCAAAGTTTCCTGCTTTACGCGCCTGGTTCATCTCGTCATAACCCCTAGGTCCCCTGGTGGCCAAGCTATCAACCTGGGCGTCCGGGCCGACATCTCCCCAATAAACATATCCATTCTTGGGGTCTACAGAGATCCGATAAGGATTCCTGTGACCCATGGTGTATATCTCCGGCCGCGTCTTCTCTGTTCCTTGCGGGAACAGGTTTCCTTTGGGGATGCTATAACTCCCGTCTTCCTCAACTTTAATACGTAATATCTTACCACGAAGGTCATTCGTATTGCCGGAGGTACGACGCGCATCATATTGTTCATGCCCCGGCTCATCATTCAGAGGGGCATAGCCGTTATTGACGTATGCAGCGCCCTTCTCATTAAAAGGGGTCGAATTATCACCGGTAGAGAGATACAACAACTCATCGGGGCCAAAAGCAATAGATCCGCCGGTGTGGCAGCAGATCTCACGCTGACTTTCCACTTCCAGGATTATTTGTTCTGTATCCAAACGGAATTCCCCGTCCTGGAATTTAAAACGCGACAATCGATTCACCCATTTGCTCCCAGAGGGAGCATAATAGAGGTAAATCCAATGATTTTCAGCGAAATTCGGGTCTTTCTGCAGCCCCATCAGGCCTTCTTCGGCATTAACACCCGGGGTTTCCAAAGTCTTGTGGTACACATCTAACAAAGCTACTTGGGATAATGTTCCAAGCTCCTTATTATAGTGCATCACTTCTCCCCTTCGCTGGGCAACCAGAACGTCCCCGTTGGGAAGTACGGCCATCTCTGTAGGTTCAAAAAACTCACCGGTCACTAAGGGCACTTTGGTGAAACGTTCTTCTTCCGGGGGAAATTCACTACTTGCATTAGTTATATCCGGCTCAAGATTATCTCCAATGGCATATTGAATACCCCCCAGAAGGTGTTGCAGGAACAAAGGATCCTTATAACTTTCTTCGGTATGGCCCAGGGCCGTGTAAAATGATCTTCCACCATCGTATTCATGGTACCAACTCATAGGGTGAACATCACCATTGGTCCCACCTTCGTAAGTGCTTTCATCTACGGTCATCAGGATATTGATATCCGGGTTGATATCCTTAAAGTTATAGAGTTCATCTGTCCTGGTCCATGTACTGTCCTTAAAAAATGAAGTGGCCGGAAAGTCTCTGTTCTTCACTATGAAATCTGCAGTCGGAGTCCCGCTGGGATGGCTTTCAAAATACCCACCAACAAGTCGTCCATACCACTTCCAGTCGTATTCGGTATCAGTTGCAGCATGAACTCCTACAAAACCACCCCCGGATTGGATATAGCGCTCAAAGCCTGCTTCCTGCCGGTGGTTGAGTACGTTCCCTGTCGTATTTAGAAAAACGATGGCCGCATAGTTGTTTAAAGAGTCTGACTCAAAAATTGCGGCATTCGTAGTGGTGTCCACGGTAAACGAATGTTCCTTCCCTAATTTGCCAATGGCCTTGACCCCGTTGGGTATTGAAGCGTGTACAAATCCAAGGGTTTTAGAAAACACCAGTACTTTGGGATCACCCTTGCGTTGCCGGTCACATGCGTTAAAAATAGAGAGGACCATCAGGCCGATCAGGAAAGACTTAAATTTCATCGTATTGCGATTTTGAAGAAGCTTTAAAGATACGATTTTCAGCACCCGCTGATGACACCAATTTTTTCAGATAAGCAACCAATTTATTCTATTGAATTCGTTCAGAGAATAGATTTAGCAGTAGGCTGAATTCTTAAAACAATCATTGGTTTGTTTGACAACGCCTCTTAAAAAGTGTAACTTTAAATTTCTAACAAAACCTGAAAAAATGAAAACACTAAGAGTACTGATAGCAGGCCTGTTCCTGTTCTTAACCTATCAATGTAAAGAAGACAAAAAAGATAAAGATGGAGCTTCTGAGGATATGGAAGTGAAAAAAGAAGAAGTGATCAAAGAAGTTAAAGTGGTTAAATTCACTATGGAACCAAAGAGTGATAGTGATGTAAAAGGTGATGTCACCTTCAGGGAAGAAGAAGGGAAGGTCATGATGACCGCAAACCTGAGCGGTCTTTCCGAGGGAGAACACGCTATACACATCCATGAAAATGCAGATTGTTCTGCTGATGACGGTTCTTCTGCCGGGGGACACTGGAACCCAACTGCGGAGCCTCATGGAAAATGGGGGGCCGAAGAAGGTTTCCACAGGGGCGACATAGGGAATTTCACTGCGGATGCAGAAGGAAATGCCACGGTAGAATTTTCTACCGAAATGTGGTGCCTTGGTTGCGAGGATGAAACCAAAAACCTGATGGGAAAAGCCGTAATTGTTCACCAGGGAACAGATGACTTTACCTCCCAGCCCAGTGGAGCTGCCGGAGCGCGTGTAAGTTGTACGGGAATTATACAATAAACCGCATTTACCGAATTATTAAAGCTGCCTTTTGGGCAGCTTTTTTTATATATTTAGTGAAAATTTGCTAATGGAATTAGAATTGCTGGTACAGCGTTTCCAGGAAAAAGACCGAAAGGCTTTTGAAAAACTGTACGAAATGTACCATATCAATATACACGGTGTGATACACACTATAGTCCGCGATAAAGAACTAGCAGAAGAACTTGCACAGGATGTCTTCATTAAGATCTGGAATAATGCGGATAGTTATAACTCTACAAAAGGACGGTTTTTTACCTGGATCCTGAATATAGCCCGCAATACCGCTATCGATGAACTACGTTCCAGGAACTATAAGAACTTAAAAAAGAACCTTTCGGCCGATTACTTCGTAGGTATCCTGGAAAGGCCTGATTCAGAGGAAACAGAAGCCCCGGATACAAAAGGATTAAAAAAATTAGTCAAGGGGTTGAAGGAGAAATGCATTGAGCTTATCGAGCTGCTGTATTTTAAGGGGTATACCCAGAAAGATGCCTCCGAAGAATTAAAAATACCTTTGGGCACCGTTAAAACAAGGAATAGGAACTGCATCTCTCAATTGAGAGACAATATTGATTTGGAATGGATATAGAAAAATATATTTCGTCCGGGATACTGGAACTCTATGTTGCCGGCCTGCTTACAGAGGCCGAGAACAAAGAGGTATCTGAGTACGCCAAGTCTCACCCTGAAATTGAACGGGAGATCAGGGCCATTGAAGCCAGCGTATTGGCACTGAGTAAAGCAGCTTCCCCGGGACTTAGTGAAAAAAGTAAGCTGGATCAACTCTGGCTGAAAATAGATGGCAATGATAAAAGCAGGGTGGTAGAATTAAGGCAGCCCCGAAGGAACTGGTTTGCATATTCCGGGTGGGCAGCTGCCGCTGTACTCCTCGTAGGCCTGTGGTGGGTCTATAACCAAAACCAGGAGTTGCGTACAGATATGCAGACAAGGGTTGATGAAGTTCAGCAATTGGAAAACCAGATCGAAGAGGCTCGGTATTCCCTAACCCAAACACAAGAATTATTTAATTCACTCCGGGACAAAGATGTCACCATAGTTCCACTAAGCGGGCAGGAAGTGGCCCCTGATGCCTATGCAAGGGCGTATTGGAAAAAAGATACACAACAGGTATATATAGACGCCCAGGGACTACCGGAACCTCCACCGGGAATGGTATACCAGGTATGGTCCTTAAAACTGTCTCCACTGACACCGACCAGTATAGGTCTGCTCGATTCATTTGCAACGGATGATAACAAGGTATTCGTACTTGAAAATGCGAACGAATCTGAAGCCTTTGGTATCACCCTGGAACCGGCAGGTGGTAGTGAAACCCCAACTTTAGAACAATTGTATACCCTGGGAGCGGTAGCCGCCTCCTGATCAGGATAAAGTTTTTCTAGGCTTATTCATTCGAGGCATGTAGTGGTTTATGATAATTTGTTTTCAGCATAAAATCGTGTATGCCCTTCAGTCGGCGTGCCGGGGTGCCCAGGCGGAACAATATTACCAGGATCAAATTGGTAAGGTTGATCTTCAGGTAGGAATTCTGTTCATATTTCCGGGCAGAGACCAACAGGTCATTTTTGATGATGGTATAGGCCACCCCTCTTTGCTTCATTCTTTTGAAAAACTCAAAGTCTTCCATCAATACCTGGTCAGGATCAAATTTGCCTAGTTCTTTAAAAAGCTTCTTACGGATAAAAAGACATTGATCTCCACCCCCGGTGAAAAGCCCATCCTTCCCCGTAAAGCTTGCGTTCACCTTAAGGAGTTTATTTTCCGAATTAAATCTATAAGAGAAAAATCCTGCCTCGAACCCATTATCCAAGGCCTCCTTTATATTATGGAGGAACTCCCCTGGTGGACGGACGTCGGCATGCAGGAAGGCTAACACGTCTCCCACGGCATTTTCAGCACCTTCATTCATCTGCAGGGCCCTGCCGTTACCGGCACAGCGAATGACCTTGAATTGGTCTTTCAATTGAATTTCCCGGGGATACGGAGCTGATGTTGCAGATAAAGCCACGATGACCTCCACAAAACCGTCCGGCGAATGTAGATGCTCAAGATATGGCAAAAGTTCATCCAGGTTGGCATTCTCGTTATGGGCGGGTATTATTATGCTGATCATAGGGAAACAAAGAATTTTTAAAAAGTCGAAGTGCAGCCCGGAGAATTACACCTATTTTTATTTTAAAAGTAACGAATTGAATCGCATCACGACCAAAGCAGTACATACGGGATTTCGTATGCGATAATATACCACAAAACTCTATACCGATGAATCTGTTCTTCTTTAGATACGTAATAATCCTCGCAGGGTTTCTGCTTCTTCCGAATGTTACATCCACCCAGGTAAGAAATTATAAACAAGTTGATTTTAACCAATTGTCTGAAACCTTTTTACAGCAGATAAAAGCGGGGCAGGATACTGGTGAAATCAGGGAAGTGCTGGAAAACACCAGTCTTGAGGCTTTGGAGCGAGGCCTGCAGACAGACTCTCAAAAACTTGCCTTTTGGATCAATATATATAACGGGTACATCCAGGTAATCCTTTCTGACAAGCCGGAATTGTACGACGACAGGAGAAGTTTCTTCGCAGAGGAACAAATCCCGATAGCAGGCAGGATGCTTTCCTTTGCCAAAATAGAGCACGGGATCATCAGGAAATCTCAATGGGAGTATGGACTGGGGTATATCCGGAAATGGTTCCCGGATAAATTTGAACGAAAACTACGAGTAGAAGACAGGGACTGGCGCATACATTTTGCGTTGAATTGTGGGGCTAAAGATTGTCCGCCTGTCGCCATATACGAACCCGGAAGGTTGGATGCACAATTGGATAAGAGTAGCGCGCGTTACCTGGATCGAACCACAACCTACCAGGAGGAAACCAAAACAGCAGAAGTTACTACCCTCTTTAAATGGTTCAAAGGTGATTTTGGATGTAACAACGGTGTAAAAGAGATCCTGGCAAACTATGACCTTATTCCCATGACAAAGGGCGTAGAACTGAAGTATAAAAACTACGACTGGACCTTAGATCTCGATAATTTCATCAAGCTGTAAAACCATTTTAAGCCCGGGGTTCGCACCACGGGCTTTAAGTTTTAAATCTAATGTCTGGGAGAGTAAAATCAGGCTATAGGCTCATGTTTTTTAAGGGAGTTCTGTAATGCTTTGTGTGCTGCCCATATTTTGTAGATCACAAAACACATTGCAGCTGACCAGATAAAGAATAATAAATACGCCATACACGTTGACTTGGGGGTTAATTCTTTTATAATCAAAATATTAGAGCATATGATCCGCTTTTCGGCGGGTGAATCACATAGCCCTACTATGTATTTAAACGTAAAAATTAGGCATTTCATCTATGAAAGCCTAAAAAAAGGTTAAATACTCGTTAAAGTGAAAGCGCCGGAACATCTCTGTTCCGGCGCTTATCTAAAAAACAACAAACCTCAATCTTCGGCAAGCCTTATACAAGCTACCCTTGACCTTATAATTTATTTATGGTCTGTTCGCTTCCGGGACCTAATTCATACACGGCACCTAAAAGCTCTTCTTTTAACATTTTTACTTCTTCTTCTTGCCCGTTAGCCCGGTAAATCTCTGCACTATGCAGTAATATTTCCGGCTCAAAGGTCTTTCCCTTAATATGGTTTTCCACGATATTCCGTGCCATTCTCTCCTTCCCTGCTTTCAGGTACGCATAGGCCAGCAAGCTGTATGTTTCCGGGGTGGGCCTGTTCCTCACCTCCCTCATGGCGATATTCATAGCTGCATCTACCTCGTCGGTCTCTTGCAGGTAAACTTTAATATTGTAGGTATTGTACATCTCACCATAGGCATCATTACTTACAAGGGCCATGTATTTTTCAAGATTTCTCAATTGTTTTTGTCGGTCACCCATAAAATCGGCGATCTCTGACTTAAGCAGGTAATAGTCCGGAGACTGGTGATTCCTGGTCACCGAATCCATAATCCTCATTGCCTCTTCTGCATTCTTTTCGTGGGAAAAGACGATCCAGGCTATCCCCTTCTTGGCATAATTGCTCTTGGGGTTTAATTCTAAGGATTTCAGGTAATATTCGTAAGAGTCCGCTATCCTGCCGGCATGACCGTAATAATCAGCCAGGTTGGTGTAAGACCATTCCATCAGTGATGTATTCTTAGATGCTTCGGCCTTAGCAGCGGCCTTCTCCATTAAGCGGATGGTAGTATCCAGGTCACCTTTATAGTCATTCCATTTGGCCAGGCGGATAAGGTAGCCGTAGTCTGACATATTTTTTATACTGTCAAGGTATGATTCGGCTCGGTCGTAATTACCCAACTCCATATGCACATCAAATAGCAGGGATTGCGATTCTTTAACGCCACTGCCTTCTTTCCTCGCTTTTTCAGCAAATAGCAATGCTTCCTTAAAACGGTGCTGCGAGACATAGTTTCGTGACAAGGCCCGGTAATAACCAGACTTACCGACATGCGCTATGGCTACGGCTTTATCCAGAGCCTGTTCGGCTTTCTTGAGATAGGTGATATCTCCTGTTTCTTTAAAATAATTATCGTATTGCTGTGCTACGATGCCGAAACTCATCAACTGCGTACTGTCAGCTTTGATCTTGGAATTCCAGAGTTTAAAATACTTGGAAGTAGTTTTAGCCGGTTCGGCAGCCAAGTATGCATTGTAATCCCGGGGATTGGTTATGGTATCCTCCTTTCGCGCAGTACAGGAAGCGAGTAGCAGTAATACAAATGTGGTTAGTAATAAATTTTTCATTGTTGTTGATTTTTAGAGGTAATGATAAAATAAGTGCGGGGCCGTGGTGACAGCCCCGACTTACTTTCTTTAACTAGCAATTCTGATCCCACCTTGTAAAACGGGGGCACTTAAATGCTGCCCTGGCCCCTCCTGGGGCCAAGCAACAATTAGTTCTTATTGAGGATTACTCACGTATGGGAACTCTGCATCTATGGTTGCTGTTAAGCTTACTCCATCAGAGGTCAGCCTTGGAAGATCGGCCATCCCATCGTTATTAGTATCCTGCCCGCTGAAACGGTCACCGGTCTCTCCTCCGAACAAGAGTATCAGGGAGATATCAATAACATCATCAGTGAGCGTACGACCGGTAAGTCCGACAGTACCATTATAGTAAGTAGTCACCTCATCCGGGGCTACCTGCAATACATCCGCAGCAAGTACGGTAGTCAAGGTTGTAGCATCCAGGTTCAGGATATTATTCTGGTAATTAACATCAGCAGGATCAAGACCTAGCTTAATGGCGTATACATCGTGGTACTGCTCCAATCGAGCCTCGAAACCGGCCTGGAATTCAGCGACCATCGCTGATGGTACGGTTACGTTAAAAGCATCCTTTACACTTGGCATTCCTTCCATATCAGCACTTAAAACCGTGTTGATCCCCGGGCGCCCCATATGATCTACCTGGGCATATGTCCCGGTAAAGTCGGGCTCCATGGCCTCCCCATCACCGCAAGGTGCACAGGTACCACCACAATCTACACCGGTTTCATCGCCGTTCATGATCCCGTCATCGCAAGTAGGCATAGCTATTTGCTCCGGTTCCATCGCGTCATCATCATTATTACAGGCAGCCAATGCGAAGAGCAGCATACCAGACAAAAAGATATATTTTATATTATGAAGTCTCATTTTTCTGTTTTTTTCTAAGGTTTATTATTGTTTTCTGTTGGTCGTTACCCAAGTATTGTACACCGGGATATTAAAAGCGTTAAGCGCTGTAGTAGTTCCTAACATGGCATTTGGCATTTCTACGACTATAGACATGGTATTAGCGCCTGCAAAGGTATTTTCCGCCTCTGATGGAGGAAGAAATCCGAGGGGAGCCGATTCCGGGTCCGGGTTGATCACAGCGTTAAACTGGAAGAAGTCGAAGAAAAATGGATCTTGTCTCGGTCCTGCGAAGATACGAGCACCACTATCTGTAGTTTCCACGGTTGCGGTCTCTGCAGAAATAGCAACATCTCCAAGCGGGGCGTTCACCAACACCTCACTGTTCAGACCCAGGTCTGCTGCTTCACCATAAAAGAAGTACATACGTCCTTCCCTGGGGATTGCCTGAATTACCAGGTCTTCGACCAGGTCACCATCGGTATCAATGTTGATCTCCGTAAGGATATCCTCATCAAAAGTACCATAAGCCAAATCCGGTAATACATTAGATTGCAGATCTACCACGAAGGTGGTGTTAGCAGAACCCGTTTCTGGTTCAAATGCAAAGAAATCCGCAATGTCTGCAGTGGTACCCCCACTACTTGGTGCGTCTAGATGGTCTGCCGCTACCAGGACAGCTCCTGTCACTGCCAGCGCAGCCAAACCCAATAAAAGTTTTGATTTTTTCATGTTATGTTTTTTAGAATTTAAAGATTAGTAACACCCTTACCTACGCTGCTTTTATTGGAGGGTTTGCTTTTAAGTGTTAAATTCTTGTTAAGCGATTCTGAAGATTAATATTGGTAGTAAGTGCGCTTATGCGAATTTTGCTTTTCTTTGGCTCATAATTCTCAACGCTATGAATCCTTCAGCATCAGGCTGGATCGATAAGTTTGGACACTTAGTCAAAGAGCGACCACCCGGTTACGCGGATTTTCCTGCGCTTTATGAAAAACTGAAAAAGACTGGGTTTATCTACGGCTTTAACATCGGTATCCCGGATTTCATCAAACCGGAACACAAGCTTTCTGAAGACGAAAAGGCCAAGGTTAACCTGCTGACCTCGCTATATTTCACCTACAGGTTTAAGCACCCGGATGAACCTTTCAATGCCTTCCTGGATTGCATCTTTAATTTTTACCAGAAACTGGATGTGGCCAGCATCTCCTTCCTGAATAAGATCCTGACAGGAAAGAAGACTTCCTCACAATTAGAGAAGCTGGTAGACTCCAGGGTATACCTGGAGGACAATATGATCAGCAAAACCTTTAATCGTGTTATCACGAATTCCCTTTTGGTGATTGACGTGCTTACCTTTCGCCGATACCTGGAAAATGCCACGGATATAAGGCAACACGCCCAGGACCTGGAGTATATCACCATCAACCTTACCTACCACGCATTTATCGCAAAGGAAAAGAAGAAAAAAAACAAGAAGTTAGAACAACTTTTTGCCACCTCACTATCCTTTATTGAAAGCGAGAAAGAACAATACGATGCTTCTTACCGCGAAAGGCTGGTAGCCCAGTTTCACCCGGAAGAAAACCAATATTTCCTCGATGTGGCATGTTTGACCGTTTGGGAAGATCACACCTTGGAATATATAGAGTCCGAATTCATCTATAAGGCAGGAAGGGACCTGGGCGTGGAAGAAGACCAGATCGTGAAATCACTGGTCGATGTAACGCGCTTCTTTAACCAGCACCTGAAAAAGATTCCACAGCTAAAAGATCAGCACCTTGCGGGGCAATTCTATGACAGCATGTCTAAGGTGGTTAACAAACTTATCCTGAGAAACAGCAAGCGATTGCAGAAAGAACTTTCAGAGAGTAAGGAGCTGGTGTACCTCTTATCCAAAGCAACTGTTAAGGACCTGAGCCCGGAAGAAAAAAAGAAAGTACAAAACCAACTTATAGACATCTTTAAAAGCATCCCCTCACTCGCCATATTTATCCTTCCCGGTGGTGCAGTCCTACTCCCCATCTTTATCAAGCTCATCCCAAAACTTCTCCCATCAGCCTTTGATGAAAACCGGGTGGATTAAATACAAAAAAGTGGCTAAAAAGCCACTATAAAGAAAACTTATACCTTGTTTTTATTTAGTTTTATATATTGTATATCAGGCAATTAAACTTATTCACTCCAACCAAAGCTTAAAGTCCTTTACCCGCTCACGGCTAACGATCACTTCCTGTTCATTAAAGCGATTTAACTTGATCTGCAGCCGCGAATTGGTGTAGGAAATGATATCTTTTATGTGTTTTATATTGACATAGAACTTGCGACTGACCCTGAAAAAACTTTCAGGCTGCAGTTCTTTTTCCAACAGCTCGAGGGTTGTATCCAGCAAGTAGTTCCGCCCTTCAATGGTAGCCGCATAAGTTCCTTTATTCTCACTGTAAAAACATTCAATTTCATCAGCATTCAGGATCTTAAGATGCTGCCCCACCCTGGCGACAAAACGTTTTTTATACTCTCGCTCCAAGGGGTTCACCAATAACTTCCGTATGTCTTCAAAGTGTACCGCTAATTGACCGGTACCCGGTCGCATCCCTTCGTACTTAGCCACCGCCTGCTTCAGTTCTTCTTCGTCAATAGGTTTGAGCAGGTAATCAATGCTGTTCAGCTTAAAGGCCTGCAAGGCATATTCGTCATAAGCTGTCGTAAAGATGATCGCACTTTTTACCGTGACCAGGTCAAAGATCTCGAAACACAATCCATCAGACAGCTGTATGTCCAGGAATATGAGGTCCGGGTGTGTATTTGCATTGAACCAGTTAACCGCTTCCTCCACGGAGTGCAACATAGCCGTAGGCTGCAAACCAAGCTCTCCCAACATTCGGGACAACCGTCGGGCAGCCGGCTTTTCATCTTCGATGATAATTACATTCATAACAAGTATTCAGTAGTTGGTTATTGGTATTTCTTAGATTCCTCTTTCTCCTGCTCCATATATTTGTCGATCTGCTTTTTCTCCCAGTCTTTCCCGAAGAATGGATTGATACTGAAGGTATAGGCGGCGTGAAAAAGCAGGCCTATCCCCCAGAAAAACAGTGTAAAGAAATGACCGGGCTGCCAGAAGCTCTCGCCGGTTCGCTGCACTTCCAAAAAGATATTCACCAAAATGAAAATATTAACTCCCAGGTAGACGATCAGATGAATATAAAAGCCTTTTAATTCATCAACCTTCTTTTTTGCTTTGAGATACTTCTCGTGATCCTTGTTTTCCATAGTTTTAAAATTTGTTTGTCTTATTCCCAGCGGCTTTCCTGCCTGTCTTCTTCCATGAATTCCCTGATCTTCCGTTCTTCCCAACCCGGCCCGAAGAATGGGTTAAGGCGGAAAACCCCGATCGCATGAAATAACACCCCGATCCCCCAACCAAAAGCAGCCCAAAGGAACCACATATAACTCCACTGGTTACTCCAGTAATTGATGATGGCCAGGAAAGAGATTACCAGGATATAAGAGGTGAGGTTGTTGTAAAACTTTCGCAGATGCTCTACCCGCTCTTTTGCCCTCAGGTATTTGTTTTCTTTGCTAAAATCTTCCATGATCTAATGTTTAAAGTAAGGATTGAATTTAATGATATAATCGTATTGATTACCTGCTCCTTGAAATATCAGGTATTATCCTGGTTCATGAATTCACGCAGTTTTCTTTCTTCCCAGTTCTTGCCGAGGAAGGGGTGAAGATCAAAGGCGCAAATACCAAGGAATACCAGGGCAATACCCCAACCAATAGCCGGGAATACTGCCCAGATCATACTTGTTGTCTGCCAGTTAATGTAGGCCAGCAGAGGGATCACGATGCAGTATGCCAGCAAGCTCATGTAAAAATCCCTGATCCGTTTTACTTTCCGGTTTGCACGCTGGTATCGGTTGTCAAAATTTTCAGTTTTCATGCTATTGATGATTTAATTGATACTTCAAATATCAGCTGTTTTAAACCTTCCCGGAAAAGGAAAGACCCCAAGTGTCAAATTGCAGTGATGAATTGTAAGGAATAACAACATCAACGGTGATCAGCGGTTATCCTTCTTCATAAACTCCTGTATTTTCCTTTCCTCCCATTTTTTGCCCAGCACCAGGCCTTTGCC
>JABDLH010000055.1 GCA_013003145.1 Flavobacteriaceae bacterium
CTTAGGGATCTGTCCCATCCGTGCATACGGAAATCGCCCTATTTTACGAACGCCATAATAGCCGTTGAGACCGGAGGTGCCAACACTATCCAGCCATTCATAATTTAATTCATCATGCTCATCCAGGGCAGCGTCAGGGAGAATTAATTGGGTGATCTCACCTATGATCAGCCGTGTTTTGTTATGCTTGATCAGCATGTCCTCAACAAAGGTCATCCCCAGTTTTACTTTACTTTCTTGAACAAAAGGAGCTTTTGTATCCTGGTAGAATTCCTCCCTTAGTCCGCAGGACTGGAACTCTGAAATATTTTTTTCAAATTTAGCAGAGGTGTAATGTGCTTTCTTTATGAATTCCGGGTGTACGTGGTTGATGGTGTAACTGTGGGTATCTAAAATGTTGTCGTAAGTGTGCCTGGGAACCTCACCGATAGGTCTCATAATGAATCCAAGCAGAGCGGGGTCACTGCCCAAATGTATCACAGAACTGAATATGGCGAGGTTAGTCGCACCGCTGGCGGAAATGGTGCCGATCAGGTTCACCGGCTTAATTCCGCTGATTCCATTCAGGATCTTAATTTTACGGACTCTGTCCAGTGTGGAAATCTGCTCTTTATTCAGATTCATTCGTCATTTGCTAAACTGTAGCATAAGCGGCAGATGTACTTATCGCTTGCTTATTTTATTCCCGCTGATCGATCTTTGCCTGGAACTTTTAAACCGGATCATACCGGGGTCACGTTTTTTTAAATGTTTCTGGCTTGGGCCACTGTTAACTCTTTGTCGCCAACGTTTAAAACTGCTTTCTTTAAGCTGGATTCGCATGAGTTTAATGACCTCCTTCTCAGGGAGATTAAATTGATACTCAATGGCCTCGAAAGGGGTACGGTCTTCCCAGGCCATTTCTATAATGCGGTCTAACTGCCTTTCTGTAAAGTTGTTTTCCATAGTGTGAGAATCTACGGCAAAGGTGCTTCCCTATACCGTAATTCTTCCTTTAAGTCTTTTTTCTACTTTTCGCTTAACTTCTGTGATCTTCTTCATAGTATCCATGATCTTCTGGTCTTTTTTAACCTTGTAGATCTCGTTGAGTTCCAGGATCAGATCTTTTGCTTTACGAGATGCCGTAATCCTGTCACTTGTAGACATATGTGACATTTTCAGCTGTAAAAATTCTGAAACTCTTTCTTGTAAATCCATTGTCATCATAAATAATTCGCTTTTAGCAATGAAACTAACATTAACCTAATTGGTCCATTTTTTTCAGGACCTGGTCTGCCTCGTATACTTTCTCGTCGCTCAGCTTTCGATTGGTTGTTGAAAGTTGATGGGCCTCGGCCATTAGTTTCTTATATTTTTCACCGAGTTTTTCTTTTTCTGACTTTTTCTTAAACAGCCCAAACATGCAATTTATCTTTAGTAGGGAAATTTCCCAATTACTTACAAGTAAATGTACAACCTGTTTAATATAATCAACAATAAACTGAACAAAATAACATTGTTTTAACGCAGACCGGGCAACGTAGCTTTTTTTAAAACATGTAATTGATGCGAAAACGATTCATTTTGATCGTTTTACATCAAATTTCTGAGTCGTGTTTATTGTACCTTAGCGCCTTGGAAAACCAGGGGTGATCCGCTGGCACGGCCAATGTATAAATTATATAACAGGAAGCAATAGATGAAGTGGATATTAAGGTATTTATGTGGATTAGTGCTGATGTTCTGCAGTAGTTGTGCCTCACAATCCATGCTAATACAGGATGAAGAACAAACCGTGGTTAATGAAAATTTACGGTATTACCTGTATTACCCGGAAGATTACGAATCTTCCCCTGATGAAAAATTTCCTTTGCTCTTGTTTCTTCACGGAGGAGGTGAGTCTGGTGCAGCCCTGGAAAAAGTAAAACTTAACGGGCCTCCCAAATTACTGGCCCAAGGAAAGGAATTTCCGTTTTTGATCCTGGCTCCCCAGAACCCACATAAAAGGCAGTGGTGGAATACCAGGGCCGTAATGCAATTGCTGGATACAATTGTTTCCAATAATCGGGTGGACAGGAAAAGGATTTATCTGACAGGCCTTAGCAGGGGAGGGAGTGCCGCATGGGAATTAGCCGTACAATATCCTACAACCTTCGCTGCAATGGCTGTGGTTTGTGGAATGGCACCTTTGCCTTACGCCTCCTGGATAGATAAGGCCATGCCCATCTGGGTATTCCATGGAACAGAGGACGAATCTATCCCCTTTTCTGAATCTGAGAATATGGTTCGGAAACTGAAAAGCCTCGGCTACGATGTAAAGTTCACCGTTTACGAAGGTCTCGGCCATGCTGCCTGGGTACCGGCTTATGAAACTGATGCTCTCTACGAATGGATGATAGAGCAGCAGCGAAACAAGTTGCCGGACTGATGCAGCAACTCTGAAAAACGAAATGATAGGGAATATTGTATTTTAGCGGCTGATATATTTCTTAGACTTTCCTCAATGTTTCGTATAAAATTACTTATCCCCGCACTGCTGTCTTTATTCCTGATCGTATCAGCCTGTAAAGGTGAATCAGAGAAACAGGAAAAACATGAGTTTACCAATGCACTAGTTGATGAAACCAGCCCCTATCTCCTTCAGCACGCCCATAACCCGGTCAATTGGCGACCCTGGAGTGAAGAGGCTCTTGAAGAAGCCGCAAGGGAAGATAAATTGGTCCTAGTCAGTATCGGGTATTCATCCTGCCATTGGTGTCATGTGATGGAAGAAGAGACTTTTGAGGACACTGCTGTGGCCGAATTAATGAATAAGAATTTCATTAATATCAAGGTAGACCGGGAAGAACGACCCGATATAGACCAGGTCTATATGACGGCATTACAGCTTTTACAAGGCTCAGGGGGATGGCCTCTGAATGTGATCACACTGCCAGATGGCAAACCACTTTATGGAGGCACTTATCATACCAAAGAAGAATGGATGACGGTATTGCAGGAAATCAGCAGCCTGTATAAGGAATCCCCGGAAAGGGCTCGGGAATATGCAGATAAAGTGGCCCAGGGAATCCAGGCCGTTAACCTGGTATCAAAGCCAGCCGAAGACCAGTCCTTAAATCAGCAGAAAGTAAATCAGATCGTCAATACCTGGGAACCACAATGGGACCTGGAGTATGGCGGGCAGAAAGGACAGCAGAAATTCATGCTCCCGGTCAATCTCAGTTTTCTGATGCAATTTGCATACCTGGGGCAGGAAGAGCATGCCCTTTCTTTTGTACGGACCACTATGGACCAAATGGCCAGGGGCGGTGTTTATGATCAACTCGGTGGAGGATTTTACAGGTATAGCACGGATGATCGTTGGCAGGTACCCCATTTTGAAAAAATGCTTTACGACAATGCTCAACTCATTGCGCTCTATGCGGAAGGCTATTCCTTATTAAAGAACCAGGAGTATGCCAAAGTGATCGAGGAAACTACGAATTGGCTGGAACGGGAGATGCGTCACCCGGACGGCGCATACTATGCGGCACTGGATGCCGATAGTGAAGGAGAGGAAGGCAAGTTCTATACCTGGAAGACCGATAGCCTGGAGACTGTGCTGGGCAGTTCGTATGATGAATTTGCAGCCTACTATGGAATCCAAGGGAGGCAACCTTGGGAAAACAACACTTATATCCTGTCCAGGCCACAAACAGACAGTGTATTCATGACCTCTAATGGTATGGACAAGAAAACGTTGGATAGACGTAAGGC
>JABDLH010000199.1 GCA_013003145.1 Flavobacteriaceae bacterium
GAGCAGGGCACACCAGAGGGTCTTATATGAAAAATTCCTGAAAAGTATAACGATCAAGAATGCCGTGAGCCAACAGTTGTTGTTTCCTATGGTCCTGCACTTCAGCCCCTCCGAAATGAACATGATACGGGAAATCAGGGAAAGCCTTGTGGCCATTGGTTTTGCATTTGGAAACTTCGGGGAAGAGCAGCTGCAGGTAACCGGGGTTCCGCTGATGGTGAACAGCAGCGAGGTGGGAATGGTACTGGACCACCTGATATCAGATTACCAGTCTGAGCAGGAGGGAGAGAGTTTTTCTCAGACCGATATATTATCCAAGACCTTGTGCAAATCTCTCGCAGTGAAATCTGGTGAAATCCTGGATACAGAATCCCGGATGGCCTTGGTAGATGACCTGTTCGCCTGTAAAGAACCTTCGCTGAGTCCCTTTGGAAAAAAAACCTATATCACCTTAACAGAATCAGACATCGATAAAAAATTCATATAAATGGGTAGATTAACAGAAGCTATAAAACATTTACTGATCATCAACGTGCTGTTTTTTATAGCGACATCTCTTTACCCGGAGCAGATGTATCAATGGTTCTCTCTCTGGTTCCCTAAAAGTGAAAACTTTGAAATCTGGCAGATCCTGTCGCATATGTTTATGCACGGCGGATTTATGCATATACTTTTCAATATGTATGCCTTGTGGGCTTTTGGCACCCCGCTTGAAAGGATGTGGGGACGCAACAAGTTCCTTTTCTTTTATTTTTCAGCGGGACTTGGCGCGGCTCTTATCCACTCCGGGGTAAATTATTATTATTTTAATGAGGGGATGGAAGCATTGGTAAACAGTGGCTTGACCAGGGGAGAAGTGATCGACATCATTTCTCAAGGAAAATACAGTCCTGACTGGTACAATTTGGCATCGCAGTCGACCATTGATAACTTCCTCAGTGCTTATAATACACCTGCAGTGGGTGCATCCGGGGCCATTTATGGTATACTGGTGGCCTTTGGAATGTCTTATCCCAACAGCGAATTGTTTCTTATCTTTCTGCCGGTGCCTATCAAGGCTAAATTCTTTATCCCCGTGCTGATCGGGCTCGACCTTTTTTCCGGGGTTACCGGGTATTCGATTTTCGGGAGCGGAATCGCACATTTTGCACATGTTGGGGGGGCACTATTCGGTTTCCTGATGATGTGGTACTGGAAAAAGAATCAATTCAATAATAATCGATGGGATTAACATGGACGCTGGAAACCTGAAATACCAATTTGCAAGGCTTAGTATCGCTGAGAAACTCATCGCTATCAATGTAGCCATATTTTTGGTGAACGGCTTGGTTACCTTCTTAATGGGAATGCCGGCAGATGCTATCATGCGCTGGTTTGAACTTCCTAAGGACTTCAATGATTTTATCGTACAGCCCTGGGGTCTTGTCTCCTATTCTTTCTTCCACGCCGGGCTATGGCACTTGTTCTGGAATATGATCATGTTGTATTTCTCAGCCCGGATCTTCCTGAACCTGTTCGGTCCCCGCAGGTTTACCAATGTCTATTTCCTCGGGGTGATCGCAGGGGGGCTGATGTTCTTACTCAGCTATAACGTCTTTCCGGCCTTCAGCGGGATTAATTCATCCCTGATCGGCGCTTCGGCAGGAGTTACCGCAGTACTGATCTTTGTATGTACCTATATCCCTAACCAGGAGGTACGACTTCTCTTTTTCAATGTCAAGCTCTGGTATATCGGGGTGTTTTTTGTTCTGATGGACCTGGTACAGATCCCTATGGGGAACGCCGGGGGGCATATTGCACATTTGGGTGGTGCTCTCTTGGGATACATCTACGCAAGGCAACTCCTGCATGGGAAAGACATTGGAGAGGGTTTTTCCAACACCCTGGACGGTATCGGTAATATGTTCCGTAAACGAGACAAGAAGGTGCCCTTGCGGACGGTTTACAGAAGAAAAACCGGTGGAAAGAAGCCGACTAAGGAGCAATATGATAAAGAGGCTACCCAGCGCAAAATAGACGGGATCCTGGACAAGATCAGCAAGTCCGGGTATGAAAGCCTTTCGCAGGCCGAAAAGGACTTCCTCTTTAAAGCAGGTAAAGAAGATTAATACTGTGGGCGCCAGGAAACTTATAGATGGGCTATTGCGCATCATCACTATAGTGATTAGCAGCTTGCTGCTGTTGTCTTGCCTTACTCCCTATATACCCGTTAGAGGCCTTTTGTCATTTTTCGGTTTTGTCAGTCTCGGGGTGCCTTTGCTGGTATTGACAAACTTGCTTTTTTTCCTATTCTGGTTATTGCGGAAGAAACGTATTCTAATAATGCCCCTTTCTGCCCTGGTCCTGGGGTATTTTCTTCTGGGAAGTTTCTTCCAGTTCCGGCTTAAGGAAAAACCTATTGCTGAAGAAGATCTCAGTATTCTTACGTTTAATGCCCATGGATTCAATAATGGTTACAGGAAGATAAAACGAGAGAATGTAGATCTTGAAATAATAGATTTCGTCAATAGCATGGATCCGGATATTGTCTGCTTCCAGGAATACGATGGGAGGCAGTCTGAAAATTTCCAGCAGCATTCATACAGGTACATTAA
>JABDLH010000209.1 GCA_013003145.1 Flavobacteriaceae bacterium
GTCTTGGATACTTCTGCGACCAGGTGAAGACTTTCTTCGGCGACATCATCTGCAGTCATCTGGTCGCTGGGTTTGTCTACGGCGGCAGTGACTTCCACTTTTTTTTCCAGTGATTTGTAGAGGTCGCCGTCAATTTCTATGGTGGCCTGGCCAATGGTAAAAACGCCCCGGGCCGTAGGCGCCAGGGTATAGGAATAGGTCTTGGAATAGGAGCGAACGCCATTTACCCAGGAGGAACTGATATTTTGCAAAGGTCCGCCTACAACCCGGAAACCTTCAAAATCCGGCGGGGTAAAATGGTCCCCGTCTTTATTCATAGTAAAGTCTACCCTCAGCCGTTCATTGATCCCGAGCTTATCTTTGCTCAGCTGTAGCTCAAAAGTAACTGCATCGGAATCTTGTGCTATAAGCTGTTCAGTACCGGTGTAAAAAACACCGATAAAAAAAAGGAATAGAATATAACATCTGCTCATTACCAATCCTTTTTATTTTTTAGAGGCACCCCTTTAACCTTCTTGGCATCCATTTTTTCCTGCACCTTCTTCTCTTCGTTCTGCATGGCTTCTAAGAGATTCTCTATCTGTTGTGGAGACAATTGGTTGGGCCTGGGTTGTTGTTGATCACTTTCCTGTGGCTCTTTTTTCTCTTGTTTCTCATCGCCTTCTCCCTCTTTATTTTCTTCCTTTTCCTGCTCTCCCTGGTCCCCTTCTTCTCCGTCCTGCTTGTCTCCTTTATCCTGATCCTGCTGGTCATTATTGTCTTGCTGGTCGCCACCGTCCTGCTCTTCCTTATCCTGGTTTTGCTCGTCCTTCTGGTCCTGCTGATCCTGTTGATCCTCCTTATCCTGTTCCGGTTGCTCTTCTTGTTGCTTTTTCAGCATTTCCTTGGCCAGTGCCAGGTTATACCGGGTTTCTTCATCATTGGGATTATTCCTGAGCGCCTCTTTATACGCCTCAACTGCCTTTTGATATTCCTTATTTTTCATAAAGACATTCCCCATATTGTGGAAAGCCCTGTGTTTGTCCGTTTTGGAAGCTGCATTTTCACCGGCCTCCTTAAAACGACTGAAAGCTTCAAGGTAACTATCCCTTTCGTAATAGGCATTTCCCAGGTTGTACGGTGCTGCCACGTTGGTCTTACTTTTATCGATGGCCCTGCGGTATTTTGCTTCTGCAGAAACGAACTGTTCCTCCTGCAGATCCTCATTGGCTTCATAAGTGAGATTTTTGGAGGATTTCAAAGCTTTAATATCTTCCTGTTCTGCCTTGGCCTGGGAAAAGGCAAGCAGGGTGGAAAACAATGATATCAGGATTAGTATATTTTTCATCTTATTCTACCTTCTTTTCGTTGAACAGGTTCAGTTTCCTGAGCCATTCGGTTTTGCGCTCTAACAGGAAAATATCTAAAAATAGGAAGAATAGGGCTGCAGCCAAAAACCACTGGAACTGGTCCTTGAATTCTGCAAATTGCTTTGCCTCAAATTCTGTCTTATCCATTTGTTGCAGTGCTTCCGCTATCTTTTTGACGGCCTCTTCCGTATCAGTACCGTCTATATAACTCCCCTCTCCCTGCTGAGCAATTTCTTCCAGTAAAGCCCGGTCTAATTTGGTGATGACTACTTCACCATTTTCATCTTTTTTAAGTTGCTGTACAACTCCTTTACGTTTTAAAGGGATAGGACCGCCTTTTTCTGTACCCACACCGATTGTAAATACGCGGATACCATTTTCCAGGGCTTGTTCCACGGCCGTTGCCGGGTATCCGTCACCATGGTCTTCACCATCTGAAACTATGAAGAGCACCCTGTTAGTCTGCTGCTCATTATCAAAATAGGTGGTTGCCAGTTCGATAGCCTCGTGAATCGCGGTTCCCTGGGATGAGAGCATATCGGTATTCATACTTTGCAGGAACATCTTGGCGGCACCGTAATCGGTGGTAATCGGTAATTGCGGATAGGCCTGCCCTGCATAGGCGATGATCCCTACCCGGTCACTCCCTAAAGAATTGATGATCTCGGACACCAGTCTTTTGGATTTCTCCAACCTGTTGGGGGCAATGTCCTCGGCCAGCATACTCCTGGATACATCGACCGCGAAAACTATATCTACTCCTTCCCTTTTAACTGTTTCCAGCTGGGTGCCGATTTTTGGATTTACAAGTCCCAGGATAAGGAAGCCCAGGCCGATTATAAATACCAGGAATTTCAGCAACGGTTTAAAACGAGATGTGTCCGGGGCCAGGCGTCGCAATAAATCCAGGTCGCCGAATTTCTGACGGGTTCTCCTTTTCCAGAACTGCACACCAATATAAACCAGTGCCAGTACCGGGATAACCAGCAGGAGGTAGAAATATGATGTCTCGTCAAATTGGACCATGTCGTTTAATAACTTTTAATAGTACTAGAGAAAACTTCTGAAAACAGTATGCCGGAGCAGCCACTCCAATAAAAGCAAAATTCCTGCCAACAGCACCAGCGAACGGAATTTTTCCTCGTATTGGTAATACTTGAATTCTTCTATTTCGGTACGCTCTAATTTGTTTATCTCGTCGTAAATTGCTTCGAGTTTTTTATTATCTGTAGCTCGGAAATATTGCCCTCCTGTCAGGGCGGCGATACTTTTAAGCAAGGGTTCGTCTATTTCTACCTGCCGCATGCCATAGCGGAAAGAACCATCAGGGTTATAGGCTATGGGAGATAAGGCATTACCATTGGTTCCCAACCCTATGGTATAAGTCTTAATGCCGAACTCGACCGCCAGGTCTGCGGCGGTCTGGGGTTCGATAAAACCGGAGTTATTTACCCCATCGGTCAGGAGGATGATCACCTTGCTTTTCGCCTGGCTTTCCTTCAGTCGGTTAACACTCGTTGCCAGGCCCATCCCTATAGCGGTTCCGTCATTCAGTTGTCCGTATGTGATCTCACTAAGGGCGTTGAGTACGATAGATTTATCCGTGGTAATGGGCGTTTTAGTATAACTTTCACCGGCATAGGCAACCAGGCCGATCCTGTCATTCGGTCTTTCCTTTATGAACTCCGCTGCTACTTCCTTTAAAGCAGCAAGTCGATTTGGCTTAAGATCCCTGGCCAGCATACTGGAGGAGACATCTATGGCCATAACAATATCGATCCCACTGGTGGTTTTGGTCCTGGATGATATATCCTGGGTCTGGGGCCGTGCGAGGGCAGTGATTATAGCAGCCAGAGCCAGGAGTCGCATAGCGAAAAGCACAGGTTTAAGT
>JABDLH010000214.1 GCA_013003145.1 Flavobacteriaceae bacterium
GTAATTGCCGTTCCGCTGGGTGCATCAAGCTTCTGGGTGTGATGAATTTCTTCCAGGTCCAGCTGGTATTCTTCTAACTGGCTCATCATTCCCGCCAGGTATTTATTCAGTTCAAAAAAGATATTCACCCCAAGGCTGAAATTAGAGGCGTAAATAAATGCCCCATTAGTTTCCTTACAGATCTGGACGGCCTCCGTGTAGCGATCTAACCAACCGGTGGTACCCGAGATCACAGGCACACCATTTCTGAAGCAACTGGTAATATTGTCAAAAGCAGCGTCGGGCATACTGAAATCAATGGCGACATCCACTTGGCTGAAATCCATGGGCAGACCCGCCTGGTCCACCTTGGCTACGATCTCGTGACCGCGCTCCAGGGCTATCCCTTCGATCATTTTTCCCATTTTGCCGTAGCCGAATAAGGCGATCTTCATACGTTATAATTTGATGGTAAGAGCCAACCCGTAATTAGGGTCTGCGCTGATGGGATGATATTCCAGGTAAGGCTTAAGCTCAAGGCTTAGGTCTTCATCCACGTTAAACTGTTTTAAGTGGGCGTCTACGTTGGCGTCTATGATGTTAAGAGCATAGAGTCCAAGGGTAATTACCAGCGCCAGGTCCCGGTCTCTCTGGTAACGTTCCTGTGCATCCTGCAAGGCCTCATCAGAGAGGTCCGGACTGCCCGGAACTACGCCGGAATTATTCAGATCGTAAAATTCGTCATCGGTGAAGCCTGCCCTCCTTCGCTTAAAAGCATCCCGGAAACGATCGTATAAATCGTCATTGTAGATGTAGGCGTACACCCCGGTTCCAATAGCCCCGAATACAATAGGTACTTTCCAGTATCTCTGGTTGTAGATCTGGCCCAGCCCGGGTAATACAGCAGAATAAAATGCAGCCTTACTCGGCGCCAGCGGATTAATAGCTTTCCGCTTAACACGGTTGGCCTTCATAATCGCTTTGGGATTGCCATCGTCTATAATACTATCCTGCTCGGTCTCTCCGGGCTGCACTTCCTGCGCAGGCAGTGGAAGCCCAAGCATCAGGACCAGGCAGAAAAACAGTAGATTCTTAGGCACCTGTGAGTAATTTTTTTAATCGCTCAAATTCGTCTTTGGATCCAAAGGAAATGGTGATCTTTCCTTTTCCACGATCAGAGGCTTTGACCTGTACATCGGTCTCCAATGCTTTTTTAAAATCCTTTACACTATCTTTTGCAAAAGCAGGCAGCGTCTTTTGGGTCTTTGTTACTGTTTCTTTCTTGCCTCCTCCTTCGTGATAGGACTGAACAAGTTTTTCAGTATCCCTGACCGATAGGTTCTGGCCTACTATCTTCTCATAGATATCTATCTGGTCTTCTTTCTTTTCCACGTTGACCAGGGTACGGCCATGGCCCATGGAGATGAATCCATCGCGCATGCCTGTCTGAATGATAGGGTCTAACCTTAAAAGTCTCAGGTAATTGGTGATCGTAGAGCGTTTTTTTCCAACCCTTTCGCTGAGTTTTTCCTGGGTCAGTTGAATTTCGTCCATCAGGCGCTGGTAAGAGAGTGCGATCTCTATAGGGTCCAGGTCCTGGCGCTGGATGTTCTCTACCAAGGCCATTTCTAAGGACTCCTGGTCATTAGCGATCCGGATATAAGCAGGAATGGTCTCCATCCCGATCATCTTGGAGGCGCGATACCTGCGCTCCCCGGATACCAACTGGTAGGTGTTGAAATCCAGTTTCCTGACCGTGATCGGCTGAATAAGACCCAGCTCCTTGATGGAGGATGCCAATTCTTCCAGGGCTTCGTCGTTGAAGTTAGAACGTGGCTGAAATGGGTTTACCTCTATACTGTCCAGTTCTAATTCCACGATATTCCCAACCAATTGGTCCGCATTCTTATCGGATACCGATTTAATATCGTTCTCAGGGTCTTTGAGCAGAGCGGAAAGCCCTCTGCCCAACGCTTGTTTCTTGATTGCCTTCGCCATTATACTTTCTCCTTGTTTTTCTTCAAGAGTTCACTGGCCATGTTCAGATAATTGGTCGCTCCTTTACTGGCCGCGTCATATTTGATAATAGATTCCCCGTAACTAGGTGCTTCGCCCAGTCTTACGTTTCTCTGGATGATGGTATCAAAGACCATATCTCCAAAATGTTTCTTTACTTCTTCCACAACCTGGTTAGAGAGTCGCAAGCGCGAATCATACATGGTAAGAACCATGCCTTCTATGTCCAGGTCCGGGTTATGGATTCGCTGCACACTTTTAATGGTGTTCAGTAATTTCCCCAGGCCTTCCAGTGCAAAATATTCGCATTGGATTGGGATGATTACCGCGTCTGATGCCGTCAGGGCATTCAAGGTGAGCAGTCCTAAGGAAGGAGCGCAATCGATCAGGATATAATCGTATTGTTCCCTCAGCTGACCGATAGCTTTTTTCATCATATCTTCCCGGTCATCCTTGTCTACCAGTTCAATTTCTATCGCCACCAGGTCTATATGTGATGGGATGAGGTCTACATTGGGGGAAGAGGTCTGAATGATTGTTTCTTCGGCAGTTTTAGTATGTTCCATTAACTGGTAGGTACCCAGTTCTACTTCGTCTACGTCAATTCCAAGTCCTGAAGTGGCATTTGCCTGGGGATCGGCGTCGATGATCAATACTTTCTGTTCTAATACACCTAGCGAAGCTGCAAGGTTCACTGTGGTGGTAGTTTTTCCAACTCCACCTTTCTGGTTGGCTATAGCAATGATCTTGCCCATGTTCGTACAAGTTAGGGGTTAAAAATACGATTAATTAGCTTGACAAAAAATGTAATTTGTTAACACTAAGTGAATAACTATTTATGCCATAAGGCCTTATCTGCGTGCTTCCTGCAGTTGTGGGCTGATATCGCAATACTATCTTTTTAGTTCAGTAATTTTTCCAGGATTTCAATGGCGGCTTCACTGATACGGGTTCCCGGCCCAAAAACAGAACTCGCTCCGGCTTCTTTAAGGTAAGGGTAATCCTGCTTCGGGATTACACCTCCGACGATGACCATAATATCTTCCCGCCCGTACTTTTTTAACTCCTGTATCAGTTCCGGTACCAGGGTTTTATGTCCACCTGCAAGGGAAGATATCCCTAGGATATGTACGTCGTTCTCAACAGCCTGCCGGGCTACTTCGGTCGGAGTCTGGAAAAGGGGGCCTATATCCACATCAAAGCCAAGGTCTGCATAACCTGTTGCAATCACTTTAGCACCCCTGTCATGCCCATCCTGGCCCATCTTGGCTACCAGTATCCTGGGTCGCCTGCCTTCCAGTTCTGCAAAGCGATCAGACAATTCACGGGCTTTTTTAAATCCTTCATCTTCTGCCATTTCTTTAGAATATACTCCTGTAAATGTTTTTACTTCTGCGGTATGGCGGCCATATGCGGCCTCCAGGGCATCGCTGATCTCCCCTAAAGTAGCTCTTGCTTTGGCGGCTTTAACTGCCAGTGCCAATAGGTTGCCGGATTCCCAGTCTGCCGTTGCTGAGACGGCTGCATTCTCTTGTTTCTGTTTTGCCGCTGCTGTGATCCTGTCTAAGGCTGATCGGACTTCATCGCTATCCCGATCTTTTCTCAGGGCAGCCAATCGTTCTAATTGTTTACGTCTTACTTCCTGGTTATCGACTTCCAGGATCTGTAGTTCGTCCTCAATTTCGCGCCTGTATTTGTTGACTCCCACGATACACTCCTGCTTGCTGTCGATCTTAGCCTGTTTCCTGGCAGCAGCTTCTTCTATCCTCATCTTAGGGATTCCGGCCTCTATGGCCTTGGTCATTCCCCCTAATTCTTCCACTTCGGTCATTAAGGCTTTCGCTCTTTTACAAAGCTCATCAGTTAGAGACTCAACAAAATAACTTCCGGCCCAGGGATCAACTGTCCTTGTCATCCCGGTTTCCTGTTGCAGGAATATCTGGGTATTCCTCGCGATACGGGCAGAGAATTCACTGGGTAAGGCGATGGCTTCATCCAGCGCATTGGTATGCAGGCTTTGGGTACCGCCAAATACGGCTGCAGCTGCTTCAATGGTGGTGCGTGCCACATTGTTAAACGGATCCTGCTCGGTAAGGCTCCATCCACTGGTCTGGCTGTGTGTGCGAAGTGCCAGTGATTTGGGGTTTTTAGGCTGAAACTGTTTCATCTCCTGTGCCCAGAGTAGCCTGGCAGCCCTGAGTTTAGCCACTTCCATAAAATGATGCATCCCGATACCCCAGAAAAAAGACAATCGCGGAGCAAATTTATCGATGTCCAGGCCTGCCTTCAGGCCCGTCTTTACATATTCTAATCCATCTGCGAGGGTATAGGCCAGCTCCATGTCTGCCGGCGCTCCCGCTTCGTGCATGTGATATCCTGAAATACTGATGCTGTTAAATCGGGGCATCGCCTTACTGGTATATTCAAAGATATCCGCAACCAGTTGCATGGAAGGGGTAGGGGGGTAGATGTATGTATTGCGAACCATGAATTCTTTGAGAATATCATTCTGTATTGTTCCCGCAAGTTGCTCGGGAGAGACCCCCTGTTCCAAGGCTGCAACAATATAAAATGCCATTATGGGAATCACTGCCCCGTTCATAGTCATGGAGACAGAGATCTTATCAAGCGGAAGGCCGTCAAAAAGGATCTTCATGTCTTCTACAGAGTCTATGGCAACACCCGCTTTCCCTACATCTCCAACTACCCTGGGGTGGTCACTGTCATACCCCCTGTGCGTTGGCAGGTCAAAGGCTACGGAGAGTCCTTTTTGCCCTGCAGCCATGTTACGACGGTAAAACGCATTGCTTTCTTCTGCCGTACTGAAGCCTGCATACTGCCGGATGGTCCAGGGACGCTGCACGTACATCGTGGCATACGGTCCTCTCAGGTAAGGTGGGGTCCCTGCTCCGAATTCCAGGTGTTGAAGGTCCTTAAGGTCAGATTTACTGTAACACGGTTTTATGTCAATACCTTCCGCAGAGCGATAATTCTCTTGCTGCCCTTCGGCTCCGGCACTGTTTTCACTGCCATGTTCTATTGAAAGGTGCTGTATATCTTTTCTACTCATTTTCCAGTCGCGTTTTCTCAGTTCCCTCAGACAGTCTTCTTTCCAATATCGGTTCTACCAATGTTTTCCTGCGCCTGATTTTCCTGAATGGATCAATCTCCAGGTCGTTTTTCATTTGGTCCCCAGGGTTCTGGTATTTGTTGGTACCCACAAGGATACGTTCTCCCTGTTCAAAAGCTTGCTGCTCCTTCTTGGCGTTATCGGCGATCTTCTTCTGTATGTTGTGATTTCTCAGCTGGGCGAGGAATCCTCCGCCAGCTTCGATCTGCTTAAAGAGCTGCAGGGCTTTTTCGGCCAGTTGCCGGGTGATGGTTTCAATATAATAACTCCCGGCTGCCGGGTTGGAAACCTTGTCCAGGTGACTCTCTTCTTTCAGTAATAACAACTGGTTACGTGCAATGCGATCCCCGAAGTCATTATGATGGTGGTACAAGGAATCGTAAGGCATATTCACCACCGTATTCGCATTTCCCAAGACGGCACTCATGCATTCGGCCGTGGTTCTGAGCATATTGGTGTTATAGTCGTAAAGGGTCTTGTTCCTGCGTGAGGGCACAGCCAGAATATGACAGTCAGGGCTTAAGCCATAGTCCTTTGCAAGCGTATTATATAATATCCGTAACGCTCTGAGTTTGGCGATTTCGAAGAAATAATCAGAGCCAACAGCTACATGGAAAACTGCCTGGCCGATATTCTCGCCTCTGCTATGGTTGATATATTCATGGATATGTGCCAAGCCATAGGCCAGCTGCTGTACGCTATTGGCACCTGCATTCTGGTATAAGGACATGTCTGCACTATAACAGTGGAACCCCTGTTTCTGACCGTATTTCTTGAGAATTCTATCCCAGGTATCGTGATCTTCCTTTTGCCCGGTATACCAGTTTCCTGTTTTGGCCAGGTTACCCAGGATATCTGTGTGAAAAAATATTCCTGCTGGCTTCTCCGGGGCTGAGTTCACTATGGCATCCAGGTATTCTTCGGAAAGAAAATCCAGGAAAAAATGCAGTTGTTTTTTTTTGAGATCTATGCCTTTAAGCAGGATCCCCGGGGCCACTGATTCACTGGATATTCTGAATACAATTGTCTCTGTTCCTTTTTCCAGGATATCCATTGCCTTGGTATTAGCAGCCTCGGCAGTTTCAACACGGATAAATTCTCCAAGGTGCCAGGGTTGAGGGCAGCTTGCAGCGGACATGGAATCGTGGCCGGTGTCTTCCTGGTGGTAAAATGGTTTTACCTTAATTCCTTCAGGGGATTCCCAGACTAAAGAGTCGTTATAATCTGCACCTTTAAGATCTACCTGTATCTTCTGCTTCCATTCCTTGGGTGTAAGAGGGGAGAAATCAAAGTGCAATTTTGTATTTTCCATTAGGGTTGGGCTTTAATGCTGTCTTCGTACTCGATAAGGTAGATCTCTTCGTTCTTCTTCTTCAGGTAATATTGTTCCCTGGCAAATTTTTCAATTTCCTCAGGGTCAGACAGTTTGTCGATGATTTCTCTGTCCTTGGCAATCTCTTCTTTCAGGAATTCCTGTTGTTTTTCAAGTTTCCTGATTTCTTTCCTCAGCTCTAAATGGATCAAGAGGGAATTGGTATCAAAAAACAACATCCAGATCAGGAATACGGTGAGGATAAGAACGTAAATATTGCTCACGATCCCAAACCATTTTTTCTTCTTAAGATCTTTCAGTTTCACAGCAGTTTCTCTATTATGATGGTCCTCACGATGTCAACGGCAACCGTGTTGTATTTATTATTCGGAATGATAATATCTGCATGCTCTTTTGTCGGTTCAATGAATTGGTCGTGCATCGGTTTTAAGGTGGTCTGGTAACGGTATAAGACCTCGTCTATATCTCTTCCACGCTCATTGATATCCCTTTTCAATCTTCTGATGAGCCGCTCGTCCGAGTCGGCATGTACAAATATTTTGATATCAAACATATCCCGGATCTCGGGATGTGTCAGGATGAGGATCCCCTCTACGATCATCACTTTACTGGGTGGAGTGTGAACCGTTTGACCGGTCCTGTTATGTGAAGCAAATGAATAGACCGGCTGTTGTATGGCTTCTCCTGCGCGAAGCTGGGTCAGGTGTTCTCCAAGCAGTTTAAAATCGATGGCTTTTGGATGATCAAAATTGATCTTACCGCGTTCTTCAAACGAAAGATGGGAAAGATCGTTATAGTAAGAATCCTGGGATATTACACTTACCTCCTTGTCCGGTAATTCTTCAATGATCTGATTGACAACGGTTGTCTTTCCACAACCTGTTCCTCCCGCGATTCCAATGATCAGCATCTGCTTTAATTTTGGTCCAAAAATAAGGATTTGAGCCGAAACCTGAAGCTGATAAAAAGCTTTTTACCAATAGCGCATTGAAGTGTTGAAAACCATCAGGGTTCAAAGATAATACCACTACTGGAGTCTTTCTCAGCCCCGGTTACCGAACTCAGCACATTATTTTTTCCCTCCAGTCGCATGGCTCCCATCAGGGCAAAGACCAGCGCTTCCTTATATTCAACCAGGGTGCGGTCAGGGATCACCACCTCTGCGACATCTTTGAGTTTTTCACGAAGTACATCAATCAGGAAAGGATTAAATGCGCCGCCTCCTGTGACAAGGATGCTGTTATCCTCGTTCTTCCGGTGTTCCTTCACGGATAAGGCAACTTGCTCACAGATATGGTGGACCGAAGTATGCAGTAAGTCTTCAACCGAGTATTGGTCCGAATCAATAATGGGGACAACTTCTTCCAGGAACCACTCGTAGCCTGTGGATTTAGGCATGGGTTGACTATAATACGGCAGATGGTTCAGCGCTTGCAATAATTCTTTTTGCAGTTTTCCTTTCCTCCCAAGTGCCCCGTCCTTATCATATTCCATCCCTACGGTAGCCGCAATATGGTTGAGGACCATATTGGCCAGGCCAATATCATATGCCACCCTTTTCCCGTTTTTCTCAAAAGAAATATTACTGATACCACCCAGGTTAAGACAGAATTCATAGCCCCCGAAGAAAACACGATCTCCAATAGGAACCAGGGGAGCACCCTGCCCTCCCAGCACAACATCATAGGAGCGAAAATCAGCTATGGTACGTAGACCACTGGCATGTGCTACATTCTGACCGTAGCCCAGTTGAAAAGTGAACCCGGATTGGGGCTGGTGATGAGAGGTATGACCGTGACTAGCGATAAAATCGATATCCAATTGCTGTTCCCGTGCAAATTCAGCAGCCATCCGGCCAAGCCAGGTGCCGTATTCGTGGTGTAATTTCAACAGTCCCGTTGCAGGTAGTTGTATAGAATCCATCAGCCTGGATCTCCATTCTGCAGAATAGGAAATATTTTTACTTGCCTTAATTTCGTACTCCCAACCTTTATCATTGGAGCTAATATGGCAATAGGCAAGATCAAGACCATCCAGGGAGGTCCCTGACATCATTCCAAGAATTTTATAATTTTTCATTTAAGTTGTTTTTAAGGGTTACAGGAAGAATTCCGGGAGCCTGGGCTTCACCCAAAAAATATTGGGCTGCATGCTCCTGGAACGGAAGCATGTCCTGGTAAGCGACAATGACAGCTTTGGCCGAGGAGATATCCAACAGGTCCAGCACATATGGATTACCAAAAAGATAGAGTATCACGTTTCTTTCCCAGATCAAACCGTTGAGCAACTGGAGGATTTCGCGGCTGACATCAAAATTATCAGCGGGTTTTACCTTAGGAGGATAAAGGGCTATGACCAAGGGCTTCTCGGAGTTTTCAAAATTGGTATTAGGTTGCTGATCGGATGGGTGCAGGTAAGTAATCCCGTTAACTTTAATCCCGATCTCCCTGAAAAAAGCCGAGTCTGAATTTTTGGAAATAGCCAGGCAGTCATAACCATGCTGAGTAAGTTCATTTCTCAACCCGGGTGCTTCAAATAGGGATGTAAGGCTTGCCGCGGCAAGTTCCCGGTTTAGTTTGGCAGGATCTGCAGGCTCCTCGAAAGATTCCGGTTGCCTGGCCATGGCTTCGGCTTTTAGATTCCAGACCCTGTTAAATGCATCATTTATAGACGTCTCAGAAGCTTTTTCCAGGATCATTTCTATGCCTTCATCCACGTGCTCTGTAAAACAAAGCACATCATTACCGGCACTGAACGCGGCAAATTCTAATGCGCCTTTCTCCGGGTATAGCCTGGAAACTGCGTGCATATTGAGAGCGTCAGAAACAACGACACCCTGGAATCCGAGCTCACCCCGCAAAACTTCTTTGATGATCACCGGGGATACCGTAGCGGGCATATTTTCACCCCGATCCAGGGCAGGAACCGAAAGATGTCCTACCATGACCGAATCTACCCCTGCTGCTATCTGGGAACGAAATGGGACTAACTCCCGCTCGTCCAGAAGAGCTCTATCTGCACTGATCAAGGGTAACCCGAGATGAGAATCCGTGGCCGTGTCTCCATGCCCGGGAAAATGTTTGGCGGATGTCAGTACGCCCCCGGCTTGCATACCTTTCATAAAGGCGGTGGATTTGCGGGCGACTAATTCTGCAGTTTCTCCGAACGATCGATAACCGATGACAGGATTATCGGGATTACAATTAACATCTGCTACCGGTGCAAAGTTCCAGTGAATTCCTTGATTGATACAATCCTGCCCAATGGCTTTCCCTGTCCTGTAAATAAGCTCATCATTATCCTGTATAGCGCCAAGTGTAATGGCATATGGATATTGAGGGGTGTCTTCTATGCGCATTGCCAGGCCCCATTCAGCATCTATACTGATCAACAGTGGAATAGATGCCGCCGCCTGGTAACGGAGAATAAGCTGTCTTAAGACAGCGAGACTGTCTTTATTGTAATCGATCTTTTTAGCTCCTTCAAAATTGGTCGCGGCACTAGCCCTACTATGAAAGAAACAGATACCGCCTATATGCCTATTTCGGATCAGTGCCTCAAGTTTTTGAATTTCTTCTTCCGAGTCATTGATAAAAGCGGCGGGCATAAATAATTGCCCGACCTTCTGTTCGGTGCTCAATGCGCTAATAGGTGGTAGAGTATAGGACATGGTTTCTGTTATTCATTTGATTTTTTCCCGTAGTCATCAGGATATTTCAGGAATTTGAGCATCAGCAGTGCGGGTAGGGCGGCCAGGACCACCCAGATAAAGAAGCCGGAATATCCTAGCCACTCCTGTATATAACCGCTGATCATACCGGGTAGCATCATGCCCAGGGCCATAAACCCCGTAGCGATGGCGTAGTGGGAAGTCTTGGAGTTTCCGTCGGCTATATAAATTAAATAGATCAGGAAAGCGGCAAAACCGAAGCCGTAGCCAAATTGTTCCAGGACTACTGTGGCGACAATAGCGCCCATATTGGTGGTTTGTGTTACGGCCAGTATGGCGTAAAGAATGTTGGGTGCGTTCAGCGACAGTACCATGGGCAGCATCCATTTTCGTAAACCATCACGCGAGATCAAAATCCCTCCCAGGATTCCTCCCAGGGACAACATAATGACCCCGATGGTTCCGTAGATGATCCCGATGGCCTTGGTAGACAATCCCAGGCCACCCACTTCTGCACTGTCCAACAGGAAGGGCTGTGCCATTTTAACCAGCTGAGATTCCCCGAGCCGGTAACATAAGATAAAACCGAGGGCCAAGCCGATCTGTGGTTTCTTAAAAAAGGAAGCAAAAACTTCCAGGAAATCTTTTGGTTTCTCGCGGTTGGGATCCGAAGCCTCGAATTTAGGAGTTACGAAGAAATTGACGATGGTCAGGAGCAGCATCAGTACTGCGGCCGAAACCATGGTGACAGACCAGGCCCTGGTATTGTCTCCCCACAACTCTTCCAGGAAGCCGGCGAGTACAACGATCAAACCACTCCCGGTAACCATGGCAAGCCTGTAAAAGGTACTGCGGATACCCACAAAAAAGGATTGTTTTTTTTGGGTCAGGCCAATCATATAATATCCATCTGCGGCAATGTCATTGGTTGCCGAGGCAAAGGCCGCTACCCAGAAACAGGCCAGGGTGGTAATAAAGAACTGGTTGGTAGGCAGGGTAAGACCCACACCCAGAAGCGCTAGCGAAATGAGCAGCTGCATGGCCAGGAACCATGTTCGTTTGGTGCTTTTCAGGTCGACAAAAGGACTCCACAAGGGTTTAAGGACCCAGGGTAAATAAAGCCAGCTGGTATATAGGCCTATATCCGCATTAGATATATCTAGCCTCTTGTACATGGTGACCGATACGGTAACTATCAGTATATAGGGAATGCCCTGTGTGAAATAAAGGGTCGGGACCCAGGCCCAAGCCCGTTTATCTTTTTGAATCATACTGTCGACTTTGCTCTAAATGTAGAAAAATAGGTTGGCTTTCCTTTCCATAGCGATCTAAAAAGGTGATTTGGATTTTTTTCCTGCGCTTGATGCGATCGATGGGTAGGCTAAATTGATTTTCCGAATTGATCCGGACCTTTGCCAGCAGCTCTTTGGGGGCTGGAGGTTGATTTGCTTTCTTTCTCACTGGCTTATAGATCAAGGCATAGGTCCAGTTAGACGCTTCAAGGGGAGTGATGCTAAAGTCCAGGGAATCGCCGGAATCGCTGAACTCGATTAGGTCCGGGGTGGCGGCAGGGAAAGGTGGAGCCAATGGGGTAACCGGTGTCAAGGCCGGCAGGGGGTATATTTTCTTTTCAAATATTCTGACAAGTTCCTTTTCTGCGTTCATGAGTGATTTGGCGCTGAAATAGGCATTACCCTGTACCGCCTTGCTATTCCTGGCATAATTGACCTGTTTTAGTAGCTCATCGTTTTGGTTCCAGGCCAGATCCGGGTTGTTCTTAACTTTGTAAGTGCCATTACCGACATAGAGATTAGACGTACTTTTATTCGCCGACCACCAATCGACAATCTTTCGGTGCGAGGCAACTTGGTAATCCATACTCCAGTAAACCTGGGGAATCAGGTAGTCTATCCATCCCTCCTCCATCCATAATAGAGGATCGGCATACAAGTCTTCATAAGTAGTGTGCCCGGCCTGGGTATCTGAACCCCTTGGATCCGTGTCCTTGTTCTTCCATACTCCGAATGGGCTTATGCCGAACTGCACCCAGGGTTTGTGTTTTTTGATAGCCTGATGAACCTTTCTGACCAGCGAGTCTACATTACTCCTTCTCCAATCATCCAAGGTCTGGCCCGTTTTGGAATAGGTTTGGAACGCGAGGGAATCATTTAAATTTTCCCCGGAGATCTTATAGGGGTAAAAGTAATCGTCAAAATGGATGGCATCTACCGGGTAATTGAGAACCAGTTCTTCCATGATGGCGGTAAGTTTATCCTGCACTTCCGGTAGACCGGGGTTGTAATAGTATTTAGTACCATAGGGCAACATCCACCCGGGATTTTTCTTAAGGTCGTGCTCTTCAGCAAGGGCAAGGGTGTCCAGACTCATGGTAGCGCGGTATGGATTCAGCCAGGCATGGAATTCCAGTCCTTTTTCATGTGCTGTTGCAATCATCCATTCCAAGGGGTCCGCAACAGTGGGGGCTTTTCCTTCTTTCCCGGTCAGGTAGCGCGACCATGGCGCCAACTCGGTAGGGTAGAAAGCATCCCCGGCCGTTCGGACCTGGACGATCACCGCGTTAAAATGGAGGTCTTTATAAAAGTCCAGAATCCGGTTAAAATCCTGTTTTTGAATTTCCCATGAAGCATTGGGGTCCTTAGGCCAGTCAATATTAGCCACCGTAGCTATCCAGACTCCCCTGAATTCCCTTTTCGGGGCAGGGGAGGTGGTTTTAAAAATTCCGCATGAAGCCAGTGACAGTATTAACAGTAAACCTATGGCCTGTCTCATAAAAAATATTGATTTGGGAGATGAAGATACTTTAATATACTATTTCCACTAAGGCATCATTGAAAATGATAGCGAACAAAACCTTCCATAGCTTCATACTCTGCCAGTCCAAGGGCGTTGTACCGTCGGGCAGTCTCCTTGTTCCTCTGTTCCGCCCTTTGCCAGAATTCACGTTCGTCATTTCCGGGGAACATGGCACTGTCTTTCTGGGATTGGTGCTTAAATATTGCGTTCTTCTTGCGCTCCATGTCTTTTGGGCCTATAGGGATGGCCATTTCCATGTCAGCGATATCCCATTCCTGCCAGGCACCACGGTATAGCCATACATAGCAATCAGAGAGCCATTCCGCCTCTTCTTTCACCAAGCGATCCAGTGCAGCATAGATCACCTGGAGGCATACCCTGTGGGTTCCGTGTGGGTCTGATAAATCCCCAGCTGCAAATATCTGGTGTGGCTGTATCTCCTGTAACAGGTCGTAAGTAATCTGTATATCTTCTTCCGTATAAGGTTTTTTCTTTACGGTTCCAGTTTCGTAAAACGGCAAATTCTGGAAATGGGCATTAGCCTCTTTTACCCCGCAATAGCGACAAGCCGCCAGGGCCTCTCCTTTCCTGATTAATCCTTTAAATTTTTGGATCTCCGGGCTATCTACCTGTCCCGGTGTTTTACTGCTAAGGAATTCTCGGACTTCCCGGAATTGTTTTTTCAAGGTCTCGTTCTGTTCCTGTATATCCGTGGCAAAATCTAAAAATCGGATCACTTCGTCATCAAAGACCGCAATATTTCCTGAAGTCTGATAGGCGACATGCACATTGTGTCCCTGATCTACAAGCCTCAGCAGTGTACCACCCATGGATATTACATCGTCGTCGGGGTGGGGGCTGAAAACCAGCGATCGTTTGGGGTAGGGATCTTTTCGTTCCGGGCGCCTGCTATCATCAGCATTGGGCTTACCACCCGGCCATCCGGTAATGGTGCTTTGTAATTGGTTAAAGACCCTGAGGTTGATATCCTCTGCAGAGCCGATCTCCGCCACCAGGTTCCCCATACCGTATTCGTTATAATCCTCGTTGGTAAGCTTTAAAATGGCTTTGTCCAGTTTAAGAGACAGCCAGATGGTGGCTTTTTTGATGAGGTTGTCATCCCATTCGCATTCGCTGACCAACCAGGGGGTGTTCAGGCGGGTAAGGGATGATGCAGCTGCATGATCCAGGATAAAGTCACAGTTGTTATGGTGCTGCAAGAAGGTAGCCGGCACCGATTCTCGGATTTCGCCCTCAACGGCTTGCCTGATAATATCGGATTTTCCTTCACCCCATGCCATCAGGACAATTCTCTTGGCACTCATTATAGTGCCTACCCCCATGGTGATCGCTTTAGAGGGAACATTTTCCAGGCCAAAGAAATCACTTGCGGCGTCCAGGCGCGTCACCCGGTCCAGTCTGACCATCCTGGTCTTACTGTTGATAGAAGAGCCCGGTTCATTGAACCCCACGTGGCCGGTCCGGCCAATCCCGAGGATTTGTATATCTATTCCACCTTCGTCCTTGATCTTCTTTTCATATGCCTCGCAGAAATCCCTGACGTCTTCCTTATCCAGGGTGCCGTCAGGTATATGAATGTTCGATTTCTTAATGTCTATATGATCAAAAAGATGCTCGTTCATAAACCGGACGTAACTGTGAATAGAATCCGGCTCCATAGGATAATACTCATCCAGGTTAAAGGTGATCACGTTCTTAAAGCTAAGCCCTTCTTCCTTGTGGAATTTGACCAAAAAATCATACATCTTGGTAGGGGTAGAACCTGTAGCAAGTCCTAACACCACGTTTTTTCCGAGTTTCTGGCGCTGCCGGATCAGTTCGGCTATCTCGTTGGCCACGTAAAATGACGCTTCTTCCGAATTGTCGTGGATATGAGTGTCTATTTTTTCAAATTTCCGCGATTCCTCATCTGTAGGATATCCGGGGATTCGGGGTCTGGTTTGCAAATCGGCCATGATCAAATGGATTTAAAGTGAACTGCAAAGATACACAATTATGCATAATATTGCAGCTTTATGCTGTTTTTGTTGCAGTAAATTGCTTTTTTAACGTTTTATTTTCATTAAAGCAACAAAAAGTTGCAGGTTGAATATTTTGTTATCTTTGCCTCATTATGCTAAAAGAAGAGAGACAATTAAAGATCTTATACGAGGTAGAATTGCATAACCGTGTTCTGCTATCGGACATCGCAGAAATGCTGGATGTATCCGTAGATACTATCCGCAGGGATGTAAAAGAGCTGGATGCGGAGAATAAATTAAAGAAAGTACATGGTGGAGCAATCTCTATGGGTTTTACAGATCCCACCGCGGATAATTCCAAGATTTACGCCTTAAACGAGAAGAGCATTATCGCCCAGAAAGCCATAGGCCTCCTGAAAGACGGAGCAGTGATCTTTATAGATGGAGGAACTACTTGCCTGGAACTGGCCCGGCAGATACCGAGGCAGCTACACCTTACCTGCTTTACCCTGAGTCTCCCGGTTGCCCTGCAATTACTGACCAAGCCCAACATCGAGGTAATCTTCCTCGGCGGAACGATCTCCCGCGAGGCCCAAATATCCGTGGGTGCCAGCGCTATCCACCAACTATCGGAAATTAGGGTGGATTACGGTTTTATCGGGACCGGGTACGTGGATGCGCTACATGGGCTGACCGAGTTTGACTGGGACATCGTCCAGGTTAAAAAAGGAGTCATACAGGCGTCTAAAAAAACGGTACTTTTATGCATCTCGGAAAAGCTTAATTCGCAACACCGATATAAGACCTGCAACATCAATGCAATTAACACGATGATCACTGAGCTGGAACCGGAAAACAACCTGCTTAATATGTTCAGGAAACACGAAATACACCTGCTATAATATGTCAGATTACCATAAAATTACTGAATCGCCTTCCCGATACGATCATTTAGAGCAAATGGAGACGGGAGAAATCCTGGAAAATATTAACCAGGAAGACCGCGAAGTTGCCGATGCCGTTGCCTTGGCCATTCCCCAGATCACTAAACTGGTAGATGGGTTGGAAGAACGCTTCTATAAAGGAGGCAGGTTGTTTTATATCGGTGCCGGCACCAGCGGACGGCTTGGTATCCTGGATGCATCCGAGATCCCGCCTACCTTCGGAATGCCTCATAACAGGGTGATTGGACTGATTGCAGGTGGAGATGGCGCGATCAGGAAAGCGGTGGAATTTGCCGAAGATAATACCGAGCAGGCATGGAAAGACCTGCAGGCCCACCAGATCACCCCCCTGGACACCGTGGTAGGAATTGCGGCATCGGGAACCACCCCCTATGTTCTTGGAGGTGTAAAGACGGCTCGTGAAAATGGGTTGCTTACTGCGGGGATCACCAATAACCCCGGTTCTCCCTTAGCCGGTGTAGTAGAGATTCCTATCGAGATCAATGTAGGCCCCGAATTTGTAACGGGAAGTACCCGTATGAAAAGTGGAACCTCCCAGAAACTTGCGTTGAATATGATTTCCACTGCCCTTATGATCAGGATAGGTAGGGTTAAAGGAAATAAGATGGTAAACATGCAGCTCAGCAATGACAAGCTCGTAGACCGTGGTACGAGGTACCTCATGGAAGGCCTGCACCTGGATTACCAGGAAGCCCAGGATGTTTTAAAGAAATACGGATCTGTACAAAAAGCGATGGAAGCTTACGGCAAGTAAACTATTGGCTTATGGCGGCAACTTCTTCCGGGGTCACCATTTCTCCGCCCTTATTGCCCCAGCTGTGTAAGATGTAGTTCAAAACATCGGCCACTTCCTCATCTTCAAGACCCATATTCATCATCATATTATCATAGGTTTGACCGTTTACCACGATCTCGCCCTGTTGCCCGTATTTGACAGCCCTGATGCTCGCTTCGCGCTTTTCCAGTAAGTAATCTGAGCCGGCCAGTGGAGGAAAAGTGTTCGCTACTCCTTCCCCGGAAGGCAAATGGCATGTGACACAAAAATCCTGGTAAATCTCCTGTCCGCGCTCCATGCTGGCTTTCAGTTCTTTATCCTGGAACAGGAACATGGATATGGCACTGACCAGGCAGATGTAGATAGGAACAACTATTTTCATCGGGTTCAGTCAACTGGGTTTAAACGGTAGATACCCTTGCCTTCAACCGCAACGTAGATCAATCCGTCCGGACCTTCAACCACATCCCTTACACGGCCAATATCCTCCATTAATTTTTCCCGATCGGTGACCTTGGTGCCGTCAAGAGATAAGCGCTCCAGGTACTGGAATGCCAGGGAACCGACCAATAAGCTGCCTTTCCAGCCCGGGTAAGTATCGGTGGTCACGAAGGTCATCCCGCTGGGTGCTATTGAGGGAACCCAATAATGTATAGGTTGGGTCATTCCCTCCATTTCGGTCTTATCCGTGATCGGGGTTCCGCTGTAGTTGATCCCGTAGGTCACCACTGGCCAACCGTAGTTATTCCCTTTTTCTATAATATTGATCTCATCGCCACCTCTTGGCCCGTGTTCATGAATCCAGATCGCCCCGGTCTGTGGATGTACCGTCATTCCCTGGGGATTCCTGTTCCCGTAGGTAAAGGCTGCTTCTTTAGCACCTTCCTGCCCTACAAATGGATTGTCTTCCGGGATACGACCATCATCATATATGCGATAAATCTTTCCGCCATCGCGGGTAATATCCTGTGGATTCGTGTCCCGATCGCCGCGTTCACCTATGGAGAAATAAAGGTATCCTTCCTCATCAAAGGCAAAACGGGATCCAAAGTGCTGTCCTTTGGTCGTATTCGGAGTTGCCTTATATAATGTTTCAATATTGGTAAGGGCCATATTATCCAGTTTTGCCCTGACAATAGCAGTATTGCCACCTTTCTCATCTCCTTCTTCAGAAGCAAAGGAGAGATAGATCCAGCCATTATTTTCGTAATCCGGGTGTAAAGCAACATCGAGAAGGCCTCCTTGCCCACGGTTGTAGACCGGGGGAACATTAGTGATCGATGTTTTTTTGCCCTCTTTAAAGTGGATCAATTCGCCCGATTTTTCGGTGATCAGCATGGCGCCGTCCGGTAAGAAGGTCAGACCCCATGGTATCTGGAGCCCATCGACCAACAGTTCTGCATCAAAAGGAGTTGAATCGGCAATATTGGCCTTGTTTTCAGGATCCTGACCACAAGAAAATTGTGTCAGTACAACGAAAAGGCACATGATTTGGATACTTTTTTTCATAGCGAATCGTTAAAATATATAATAATAGAGATGAATGGCATAAAACTAACGAAAATTATAAGTTTAAAATAATACTCTGAAGAATAACCTGATCCCAAATCTGTCTATTCTTTCAAAACACCTACTAACCTATGCTCCCAAGTAACTCGAGGCGGGACGTATTTGTCATCTTTCTGACACTGATGTCATTGGCATTTACTTTTGCCGGAACCAACCCAGGTAGCTCCGACCCCATAAATGGGGACCGGGTTTCCTACACAGAGCTTACTGCCTATGCCAGCAGTAGGTTTGACCTCTCACCGGATCATACCGATACCGAGATCACCGTAACACCACTGCCTTTCTTCTATGCCACCATTATCCAGAATGCCGATGAGGAAGTAAATTGTCCCAACGACGGAAGCACCTTGGCCAAATTCTTTCTATGCGGTACCAGTGACGTCCGAACGATAAGCTTAAGCCAGAGTGGGAGTAGCTACGAATGGCAGAAATTGGATAGTAACCGTTGTGCCACATCGGTCATGGCCGACTGTGCCAATACAGATAGCAGCTGTTATGATACCGTGGGAGTGGGATCCACGTATAACCTGAATTCCTCCGGGGAGTTTCGTGTCCGCATAGATGGCGGACAGTACTATTATTTTAAATCTACACTCAATCCACTTGATCCACAACTCATCAAAGAAGATATTATCTGCGGGAACCCGGGTAGGGTAGAGGTGACCAATGTACCTGCAGGGTATGAATACAGCCTTAACAATAGCGCAGGTCCTTACCAGGATACCCCGTATTTTGATATTACAACTGCCGGGGATTATAAAGTGTGGGTACGATTGAAGAATGTATCCAGTACTGCATGTCTTTTTCCCTCCAATACGGTTACTGTTGCCAGCCTGGATTTAAGCGCTTCAGTTACTGCAAACGATATCTTGTGTAGCGGTGAACTGGGGAGCATAGATGTGACTGTTTCCGGTGTGCCGGGATTCTTTACCTACAGGCTGCTGAAAAATGGAGTGACCGTAGATACTTTTGGTCCGGATTCGGCCAGTTCTTACAGCTTTGAGAATGTGAGCCCCGGAACCTACAGTGTAAGGGTAGCGACCAATAAATGTAATGAGGTCATTACCACAGACGTAAATAATGATCCCATCCGTATTGGGAACGGGATAAGCCCGCTTGCAGTTTCTGCATCGGCCTCGGACAGTTTTGGCTGTGGTGCATCTTCAGTGGATGTTCGTATAGAGACTTCAGGAGGAACTGCGCCCTATCGCTATAGCCTTGATGGTGGCAGTAGCTTCAGTGCTACGTATAATAGCAGTACCGTATTTACCGTAAGTTCGGCCGGCACCTATAATATATTGGTAGAGGATGCCAATGGCTGTACCAAGACGGCAAGTACCGATGTTGAAGACCTTCCGCCACCGGTGTATACCGTTTCTTCTGATGATGCTACCTGTGGTAGCAGTAATGACGGTAGAATCACTTTTAATGTGAGTAATGGTTACGGGTACCAGATGACCTATAGTATCAATAACGGTGCATCATACCAAAACAACAATATTTTTAACGGTCTTGCACCGGGAACCTACCAGGTACTCATCCGGTACCAGCAAGGAGCATTTAGTTGTACCAC
>JABDLH010000255.1 GCA_013003145.1 Flavobacteriaceae bacterium
ACCAAGTGAACTTCCCATGATCCCGGTATGCTCACGTTCTGGCATGGTCCTGTATAAGCTGTCTATCTGTGGTTTTACAAAATCTGCAATAAACTCGACAAACTCTTCCCCTTTCCCTAAACCGTATTCAGGATGTTCAAAGGGGTTCATCTCGTGGATACGTTCCTGTCCGCCATTATCTATTCCCACAACGATCAGGCGAAGCCCGGTTTCCAGCGCGAGGGAATCAAGTATCTCATCCACACGCCATTCTCCGGCATAGGCCGTTCGCTCGTCAAACAAATTCTGTGCGTCCTGCATGTAAAGAACAGGGTATCGATCCTCAGAGCTTTGATATCCCGGGGGCAGGTAGACCCTTAATTGCCTGCTGCGCTCCAAACCGGGAATCTCCATAACGGGCCCTTCAACCACGGCCCCGTGTTTGGAGGTGGTCCTGCTGTATGGTGCTTTACAACTAGCTAGGGCTAGGATAAGTATTAGTAGTATTCTATACATATTCCGATTTTAATCATATTAGATTAAATATAGAAGAAGCTGTTGATACAGAGGCGCTCAAATGCTATAGATTCATGCGCAAAAACAGACCTTCTAATGTGTTGCTCAGGGGTGCTACTCTTTTTCTTGTACCCATAACTTGGCATCGGTAATATTGTCAAAAACCCGGAATTCCCAATTGGTATCGAGCTTCCGTGATATTTCGATGTATTTCTGGATCTTACGGTAAATTTCCTCCTTGCGGATAACAAAAGCGAGCTTTACTTTTTCAACAGCCCTACTGGCACCGACATCATTTGCCGAAGTTTCTACGATATCCATTTCTGGCCATTCCAGGATTTCAGTATTGGTTGTATCTACGATCTGGTACCGGGCATTTTTACTCCGCAAATCCTGGAAGAACTCAGCATTGGATTCAGATATATCCTTGGAAGTTACATGTCCGTAGTAATCCCAGATGATTCCACCGGGTTCCCACTTAGTTTTATAAGGCATCTGTTGAACTTAATTTTTGTTATCAGTGTTTGGTAACTCTAAAATATACAGAATTAAGGAATTTTCCTTCAGATAAGAATCATATTATACAAGTTGCCTTCATTTAATAAACGACAATACAGAATGAAACAGAGGCGGTTATGGGGTATATGAGCCACAAAATGGCAATATTGTAAGCTCAATAGAGGATGTTATCCTTTGGTTTAATGCTGTCGGGCAGTTCCTTTTCATCAAGCATATCACGCAGGTCAATTTCAATGGTCCTGCAGAGCGAGGTCATGGGTACGTCATTCGTACTGCCTTCAAAAGGGTCTTCGCTGATATCCCCGATCATCTCCATAGTGGTAAAGATCCACATGATCAGGATTGTAAAGGGTATCATTTGAAGGAACAGGAATTCGGTTTGGTCACTGGCATTGATCTCTTCACTGACATGGGTTTCAAAAATGTTCAGTAACCCAAGGGGTACCAATAAAACAAAGACCCAGGTAAACACCTTGGTAAAATAGGCGTACTGCCTGGGGAAAGGCGTGTTTTTGATGCGCTCGCACATTCCCTGCAAATTGTAGAGTTCTTCGAGAACTGTCATTAATTGATGTTCCTGGAATCCATCTATATGTTCATTTTTCCTGAGTTCGGCTACGATCAAAGACTGGTTCTTGATAATATGGGTAGCGGGGTTAACACGCTGTTTTAATTCCTCGTATTCACTGTGGCTTACAAAATTATACGCTTCATTTGAAGCCATATTTCGCTCTCCGTGGATGTCTAATAAAGATTCTACCAGTGTGCCATGTTCCGGTGTCCACGGCCGTTTCTGCCGAAGTTGAACTCGCAATGCATTTACCCAGGCCAGGTGACGGTGAATCAATTGTTGTTTAATTTCTCGGGATTGTTCATCGTTACCGGTGTCTACAAAACTGAGAACCTTTATCGCCCACGTCCTGCTGTAGTTGACTATACCTCCCCATATCTTACGGCCTTCCCAGAAACGGTCATAGCTCTGGCTGTTTTTAAAACCGAGGTAAAAGGCCACTGCTACACCAATAATAGTAAGTGGCTCAAACGGGATATCTATAAAATACCAACCCAGGTAATGGTACATATAAAATATACCGAGGGAATAGAGTAAAAAGAGGATGATATTCTTCCAGGCATATCGCAGTATAAGCTTCCAGCTTATATTTCTTTTAATATACATTTCTAAAGGGGTTCCGGGTATTGATGTGAACTTTCAGGCTATTCCGGGAACATAGCGAAAGTATCACAGAAACAGGGAGGTAGGGTGTTCCAGGACCGGAAAAAAGTAGTTGTAATAGATAAATAATTGATCTTCAGTCATGGGAGTGTGTTAGCCTATATAGGATATTACTCCTGTCCCCTCTTTCTATCGGGAAGTGCTGTTCCCCGGAGAGCCCATAACCCGAGTATGGGGCCGGGCAGGAGGACCAGGAAGAGGTAGGTAAGATCAGTAAGGGATAATAAGAAGGTCAGCAATTGGATGCTTATTATAGTGATGGAAAAACCAATGCAGTTGACCAGGGTAAGGGCAGAGCCTTTAATATGGGGATCAGCATTGTGGGCCACCATGGTAGAAAACAAGGGAGAGTCAGCTACCACAACCATTCCCCAGAAAAGCAGGAACAAGAGCAAAATTAAAGATGATCCCTGTAAAAAGAACAGGGGTGACAACAGGCAACAAAGTCCGGAAAGACCAAGGGAGGTGAATGCAACCCTGGCTTCACCCCATTTTACAGAAAGATAGCCGGCAGCAATACACGCAAGGCTGCCTATACCGATAATGAGGAAAGACCAGAGCGAGATGCTTGGAGCTTCCCCATGCCACCGGGAATATTGTTGCAGTAGCAAGGGGGTAAAGGTCCAGAATGCATATAGTTCCCACATATGACCAAAATACCCAAAGGCTGCGGCCCGGAAATCCGCATTCCGGAATACTTTAAATGAAGCAGCCAGGTCAACACCTTTTCCGGGTTTCCGGTTAGGGCCGTCAGGAACAAGCAAGACCATAGTTATACCTCCGGCTATGGCCAGGGCACTGACTACCAGGATTACGTATTCCCATTGGTATCCGGTGGGGAAACTCTGGAGCAGATGAGGGAATGCGGTGCCCAGGACAAGGGCTCCTACCAGGTATCCTAATGATTTTCCCAGGCCTTGCTTATAATAATCAGCTGCGATCTTCATGCCTACAGGATAGATACCGGCCAGGAAAAATCCTGTTGCTGCCCGTAAAATAATCAGGCTGACTAAATCATTTCCGCCCCATAAAATACCGAGGTTACAAAGTGCCCCGGCAACGGCACTCCAGAGGAAGACTTTAGAAGGTGAGACCCGGTCGGCTACGGTAAAAAGGGCAAAAACAAGGGTGCCGGAGATAAAGCCGAATTGAACTGCGGAAGTCAGGTGACCAAGGGCTCCAAGGTTGAGATCAAATACACGGATGAGATCGGCCATAACCCCATTCCCGGCAAACCACAGGGAGGTACAACAGAATTGTGCGATTACGATGACCGGCAGAATATGTTTTGGGACGGTCACTTTTTATTAAAATGGGCTCTCATGGGTTGGAGGTAGTGATCTATCCAACCCTGCTTATAATGAATCTCTCCTTCGGGAACATTCCTGTGGATCAGTACCATCCTACACCCGCCTACAACATCGTAGAATCTCACGATCAGTTCGGAATCGGGATCCTTATCTTTAAAATCTGAAGTTCTCCAACTCTGTATGATCTCTTTATAGGGTTTCAGTGATTTATTTGCACCCCGGATATATCCGTCCCAGGCGGTGAATTCGCCCCGGTTTTCATCGCTGCATTCGGCCTTACTACCGGTCATGGCCGAATGCGATTCACTATTGAGCCAGGATTCGTAAAGCTCTTTCGGACTCACAGGAAAAATCTCTTCGAATTGGAAACGCTCTTTCATTGGTTTATGATCAAAGTGGAAAGTAATAGGTATAGCCAGAGAATATCTCCTTCGGTTACAGCGGGTAATGAAGGTAGTAAAAAACAGGATTTTGACCGAATATTACCTTTGTAAAATACTGTGGGAGCGTTAAAAATAAAGTACGGTGCACTTAAGATTTACCAGTAGGCTTGATCAATAATTCGTTCACGTTTACGCCCTGGGGCTGTTGTAGCGCATAAAGAACTGCGCGAGCGATATCATCACTGTTCAATTTTGGTTCATCTTCTCCGTAATCTTTATCCTCCAGGAGTTCCTTATCAGTGATATCTTCACGTAATGATGTATCTACGGTCCCCGGTTCTATGGCGGTAACCCTTATGTTGAATTCCGGTGATAATTCCATCCTCATGGCTTTAGAAAGTGCGATGATTGCAGCTTTCGAGGCGCCGTAGACTGCTCCACCTTTGTAGAGTTCCTTACCATCGACAGAAGCAATATTAATAATATGACCAGATTTTTGTTCCTGCATATTAGGGAGTACTTCATAAATGCAGCGCAGGCTTCCTTTTACATTAACCTCTATGGTCTGTAACCACTCGTCCAGGTGCCTGTTTTTAAGGTAGGATAAAGGCATAACACCTCCGCAGTTCACCAATATGTCTATAGCACTAAACTCTGGAGTCAAACTTTTAAAAGCTTGGTGGACACTTTTGGTATCGGCAAGGTCCATCTTAACTACCATCGATGGGCAGGGCAGGGATTCACTGATTCGTTCTAATTTATCCGCGCTCCTGCTTGCCAGGATGATTTTACAACCTTGATCGGCCAGTAGTTCAGCAATTGATTTTCCTATGCCGCTACTGGCACCGGTAATAAAGACCGTTTTATTTTCCAAATTCATCGTTACGAGTTTGGAGTAAGTTACTAAAGCAGGTGGGTGGTATTGCAGAAAGCTTTAATTCAATTAGAATGACGTAGTGGTTTCAGTTATCGAATGAAATAGAATTATGGGTGCCGTCACAAAAAGGCTTGTTGGAGGATTTGCCACATCGGCAGAAGGCAGTGGGGCGTTTTTTGAATTCGCTCTGCCCTTCCGCACTTTCCAAAGTGAAACCACCTTTTACCAATAAGGGTCCGTTAGGCTTTATGCTTACTGTCACTTGTTCCCGGGCTGCGGAATCTCCGGACTCCTTTTCTCCTTTCACGTACCAGCTCAAGGCAGCTGAAGGACATAAGGCAATCTGGGATTTTAACTGTTCCGTAGTGGCTTTGCCAGCTTTGATCCAGGGCTTCTCGTCGGGGTTATAAACTTCCGGGAGTGCCTTGACACATTCCCCGGCATGGATACATAGTTTGGGCTTCCAAACAACGGTCAGATCACCATTGCTGTATTCTTTTACAATCTCCTTCTCCATGATCACCATATTAATAAACCAATGCAAGGCTGCTAAGGTTTAATTAGCACCCAATTAAGATACAGCTTATTTCGCACTAAACCTGATCAAGGCACCCCCTGTTTCAGGGGAATCGGACAGTATAAGGGTGTTCCCTTCAAAATAGTAGTCAAAGACAAGCGTCTTTATTTTCACGGTTTTAGAAGTGGTGGTGTATTCGTATGTGTCGCTGAACTTTAATGGCAATTGGGAATACTGATCTATTTCTGTGGCAACATCTACAGTAAGGATTTCATCGTTACCAAAGGTCCAGGTGACATCTCCCTCCTGGTAGGTCTCTGCTGCAGCCTGGCAACATTGGAAGGACTTTAAGTACCAACTGCCTTGCAGTTCAGGTTTGTTTTCATCCTTAGAACAGCCGGATAGTAACCCTATAAAGACCAAAGCCACAAATAGATAACGCATAGTTCAGTTGTTGCTGCGACTAAGATAAAGGAAAAGCAGTTTTTCTCCTAAACTCTCTTCAAATTAGTGAATCTTCTTATACTTTTCACCACAGGGTTCAATACAGGGTAGATGGATGATCAGGTTTTTTCCCTCGAATGAATACCTTATCCCGGATCCGGGAAAAGCGCAGCCTTGTGGTACTATGCTGCCGGTCTCCGGATCATATGTTCCAGAAAATCCTTCCCCGGATTCTTGGCTACCCCCGCAGAAAGACACATTTGAGACGAAGGTACCATCTTCAAAGAACTCGATTGTCTTATTACTTCTTACCGGTTCATACTCTCCACTGCCGTCTCCGGGATCGGCCAGGACAGCCCGTAACTGCCAGGCACCAATAATGTCATCGGAGGTATAAATTTCATCATCCGATCCTTTACATGAGACGAGTAAAATAATTAGTAATAATGGAAAGAGAACATGGCTTTTCTTCATGGAATTTGGTTTAATTAATACAATATAAATCTGAGAAAATATTTTATACGAGATGCCCGGAAAGATATTAGGTTGCGTAAAAAAAATGCGGCACCCGGCTAAATAACAGGGAGTCAGTAAGATGGGGTTCATTATTTTAAAGGAAGTGATTTTCGCATCAAAGGCCTGGAAACTTTCCTTGTCCAGTAGGCGATATAGACGCTTCCTACAAGGCCGGGCACAAACCATGCATATAGTCCCGGCAGGGTTTCATTGACTACAACAAAGGCGGTTACTGCTGCTATGTAAGCACCGCTCATTTTACCCAGGTGCAACTGCTGCCATTGTTTCCTGAGTTTAGAAGGGTTCCGGAAGAGCAGTAGGTCACGTATAGCAAAGAAGAGACCTGTACCACCAAAGACAGTGAGGATGGTATTGATAGAACCCGTAATAATAGGCGGTGTAATGATCATTAAGGCACCGGAAACCGCCATGATTCCTGAGATCCAGCGATCTGTTTTAAAATTTTTGACTTTCTTTTTAAACCGGATGGCCCGGTTACCGGACAGGGCCAGGTAACCGCTAAAAATTCCGATGGCAAAAAAAAACGGGCTTTGGTGCCCCGGTAATATGGAGACGACCATGGCCG
>JABDLH010000288.1 GCA_013003145.1 Flavobacteriaceae bacterium
AATTTCTCCTGCAGCTTGGCGACTTCCTGTTGTTGTTCCTGGTTCTTTCGCTCCAGGTTGACCAGGTCTGACTCGTAACGGGTATTCTGAATGCCCAGTTGTTCTTTCTGGGTCCGTAGTTCCCGGATCTCGTTCAATTGCTGTTCGGCGCGTTTCTCCGCTTCTCCCAGGGCGTAACGCAATTGCTGTTCCCTTTCTACCAGGGCGCTCTGGCTGCTTTTGGTTTTCAGGGACTGGATATAATTTCCCAGGAAATAACCAGAAATAAGGGTGACCAGGGCAATTAAGATATAAATAGTTGTCGGATCCATCAGCGGGTTGTTTGCTAGGGTAAAGATAGGAGTTTGCAGCTAAAATAGCGTTGTCTTGCGCTAGGATACGATCTTAAAATTCCCGGTCTGCGGATCAAAGGAGATAAGATCTCCGGGGAACAGGGACTCAAAGCGTTTTTGTTCTATCAATTCACAGGGAGCTCCAAAGGAATTTTCCCGGTTGTCAAGGATCAGCATACGGTCGCAAAGCTGTATGGCCAGGTCAACCTCATGGGTAGTAAAGAGGATGGTCTTGTCCATTTCGTGGGAGATGCGCTGCAGCAGTTTCAGGATCTGCACCTTGTGGTAGAGATCCAGGTGGGTAGTTGGTTCATCTAGCAACATCAGCGGGGTGTCCTGGGCCAAAGCACGGGCGATGAGCACTTTTTGCATCTGGCCGTCACTGAGTTCGTAGCATTTCTTGGCGTGCGAATTTTCCAAGCCGACCATGGCCAGTGCCTGCGAAATCTTTTCCCTGTCCCTGGCCTCCAGTGTACCGATCCAATTGGTGTAGGGCTGCCTGCCTAATTGTACCAATTCCCATACGGTGAGATTTTTAGTGGCCAGCGGCTCGGTAAGTACCAGGCTGATGGCCTCTGCCAGTTCCCGGTTCCTGTAGGAATCCAGGTTCTTCCCCTTAAGGCGTACTTGTCCGGATAATGGGGGTTGTACCTGTCCCAGGGTACGCAACAAGGTCGATTTCCCGATCCCGTTTACCCCGACAATTGCGGCAAAGTCCCCGGAATGCAATTCAAAGGAAATAGCCTCTGCGACAATCTTATCTCCCTTTTTTCCAGGGTAACCGACTGCCAGTTCCAGGACTTCTATGGCATTTGTTTTCGCTGTTTTGTTCATGGTACAGGACAAAAATACGTTTAAATGTCGGGATGCAGCTACCCTTTAGGCATCACGCTTACTACCATCAGAAGATCATTTTTCGTTTACGTACCAATAACCAGATGACAACTGGTGCCCCGATAATAGAGGTAATAGCATTGATAGGTAACACATAGGAGGAGGAAGGTAGCTGTGCTAGGGTATCGCAGAGCAATAAAAGGATAGCACCATAGAGGATCACTGCAGGGACCAGGACCTTGTGGTCCGTGGTGTCAAAGATCTGCCGGGTCAGGTGGGGTACAGCAAGACCGATAAAGGCAACGGGTCCTGCAAAGGCTGTTACGGCACCAGCTAATAAACCCGTGGCTCCTATGATGATGTATCGTGATCGCTGCAAGGAAGTACCCATGCTGCGGGCGTAATGTTCTCCTAAGAGCAGGGCATTTAAAGGTTTTATAGAAATAATACTGAGTGCAATACCCAGTAGCAGAATAACGCCCAATAAGCCCAACTGCGGCCAGGAGAGGTTGCCCAGGCTGCCATAGGACCAGAAGATATACTGCCGTAATTTCTCGGCATTAGAAAAATAAGAGAGCACGGTAACCACTGCTGTAGTTACACTCCCGAACATCAGCCCGATGATCAGCAGGGCCATGGTGTCTTTGATCCGTGCCGCGACGCCCAATACCGCCAATAAGACCAGGAAACTGCCCGCACTTGCTGCAATAGCTAAAGTAACGTCATTGATCAGCAGGCTGCCTACCCAGCCCGAAATAAGTCCTGAACCCATGATCAGCAGGGCTACACCCAGGCTCGCCCCGGAGCTTATACCCAGCACAAAAGGACCGGCCAGGGGGTTGCGGAACAGGGTCTGCATCAGTAGTCCGCTCAGTGAAAGCCCGGCACCAACAAGTATGGCTGTAAAGGCCTTGGGCAGACGGTAATTCCAGATGATATAACGCCAGGAATCTTCAGCAACGGTACCTCCTATAATGGCGTTAAAGGTATCTTTTAACGGGATGGCCACAGAACCCAGGCCTGTATTCAGCAGGAATGCTGCGAGCAAGAGCAGTGCCAGCAGTAGAAAGGGCAGGCGGTATGATTTTTTAGGGTTCACTCGGCCAGGGGTTTAAAGAAAAAGGGCTCATGCGAAGGCAGTAAGCCGGGATGCAGTAAAGATATAAGGTCTTTTAGAACAAGATCCGGGCGGTTGGGTGCCAGTTCGTAATATAAAAGCCCGCCGGTTGTACCTGTAGTCCGGGCAAAGGTGAATACCTGTTTTTCCCGGAATGCACTGAACTGGCTGTAATGCCGGTTGGCCTCCTGCATCTCGGTGTAACTTGTATACTGGGATGGGGATACCCAGCTGTCTGCGTCCTTAGCCCTGTCAAGGACACTTTCTATACTCAGGGAAAGGCTGCCGCTGTCCGTATTACCACTCCAGAGGTAGTTGGCATTGGCATCCTCGAGGAAACGGGCCATCCAGCTATTGCCACCGGGCAGGTACCAGATGTCTTTATAAAGCGCACCACAGAGTACTGTAGGGCGTTGCGGGACATTGGCGGCCAGTTTTTTGGCCTCCAGGTAATCTTTTTCAATGCTTTTAAAAATGCTGTCAGCCAACTGTTCTTTACCGAAAAAAGGGGCAAAGAATTTGATCCATTCCGCTTTACCCAGGGGGGAGTTCTCTGTCCAGTCCCCGTTATAGGCCACAGGGATCCCCGAGCGTTGGACTACATCATATGCCTTGTTCTGGTTATCTATGGAGAAGCCAACGACCAGGTCCGGTTGAAGGGCCAGTAATTTTTCGGTGTTTATGGCTTCGTTACTGCCCACATCGGTTACTTTTCCGGCATCGACACGTTTTCTTGTTTCTTCAGAGGAAATGTAACGGGTCTCCGGGAAGCCTACCAATCGATCGATGACACCCAGTGACTCCAAGGCAGGGATGTGGGTGGTAGAGGTCACCACGATCCGCTCAACGGGGGTAGCGATGATGGCGTCATAAGCGTCGCGGTCAAAAGTAGTATAGGCCAACTGCTCTTGCGGAACTAACAGGTAACGAAACGGTTTTTCGGCCCCTGGCCAGGGGGAGTTTACCTCTAAAAGGCTTATGCCGTTGCTGTCCTGGCTGATCGATAAACCGGATGCATAGGTGATACGGGTCGTGTTTTGGGGCTCTTGTTGTGGTAATTCATTTTCCTTTTTTTCCGTTTTGCAGGAAATCAGGCAGAAGATAGCGGAGAGGAACAGGAGTCTTTTCAAAGTGGTATATGTAGATCGGTACCAAAAGTAAGATTAAAAAAAAGTTGAACAAAATTGTTTACCTTGGCTGCCGAATATTGGTTCTCAATATTTTTCTAAGTATTGGGATTAAAAGGGAATCCGGTGAGATGAGGTGTAATGCCTTGTAAAATCCGGAGCTGTTCCCGCAACTGTAAGCTCTGTTCCCTGTTCAGGGAATGCCTGCTGCAACTTCAACACCACTGCCAGTTTAATGGCGGGAAGGTATGCAGACAGGACGCAAGCCAGGAGACCTGCCTTATTCAAAATCAATTATCTATAAACTTCGGGAAAAAGTTTAGGTATGGTCACATATCCATACGCCCGTTTAATTCAATTTAAAAATGAACAAAAGACATCTTTTCTTTTGTGGTGCTGTAATGGCGCTCAGCTGTGTATGGGCACAGCAAATTCCCGGGGATTCTACTGCCGTGGAAATCCTGGATGAGGTTGTTGTAAGCGACAGCCGTTTTGCCCTGAAAAGGGAATATTCCGGGAAGACCGTAATTAGTATAGGCCCGGAAGAGTTACAAAAATATTCGGGGCGTTCCGTGGCCGAAGTGATCAATACCCGGAGTGGCCTGGAGATCGCCGGAAGCAGGGGAAGGCCGGGTGAAGTACTGGGCGTCTATGCCCGGGGAGGTCGCGGGCGACAGGTGCTTGTCCTGGTCGACGGGGTACGAGTATCTGATCCTTCTTCATTTGCCCAGGAATACGACCTGCGTTACCTGGGGACGGATAATATCGCTTCCATAGAGATCATCAAGGGAGCTGCCAGTACCTTGTACGGGTCTAATGCCGCTACGGCGGTGATCAGTATTATGACTAAAAAAGCCTCAGGGGAACCGCTGAGCGGGCATTTTGAGAGTAGCCTGGGAACCAACCAGGCCCAGGACGGGCAACAGTATAATATCTCCGAATTTTCAAATATCGCAAGAGTAGGAGGGACAGCAGGAAATTTGAGTTATAGTGCTGATGTTTCCAATGCCTATTCAGGAAACCTTTCCTCTTTGGTCACCCCGGGAGATGAAGAGGATGTCTTCTCCCGTTTCCAGGCCAGGCTGGGCCTGGGCTATATATGGTCTTCAAATAGCCACATCAGGGTCTATGGTAACCAGACTAAATTACGATCGGATTACGACGAGTCTTTTGGCCTGGTCGATGCGCCCTACCAGTTCCGCAGCGAACAGAAAAGGGCAGGGCTGGCTGCAGTCTTCGGTTATGATCAGGGGGAAGTGAATATCAATGCCGCGGTATCCGAATTTGATTCGGAGAATATCAGCGCATTCCCGGGTACTTTCAGCGGGCAGACCTGGGTTATTGATGCTTTCAATAAATACACCTTTAATGACAAATTCTATACGCTCCTGGGTGTTAATTACAACCGGGAAAAGGCAGACCTGGAAGAAAGCCCTTCTTTTACACTGCTGGATCCCTACCTGAATGCCGTATACATATCCGGATCGGGGCTGAACCTTAACGCAGGTATTAGGCTGAATACCCACTCTGAATACGGGGAGCAGCTGGTCTACAACCTGAACCCCTCATATTCCATATCTACGGGAGAAGGCTACGTAAAACTACTGGCCTCCTGGGCTACATCGTATATCACGCCTTCCCTATCCCAGCTTTTCGGGGCATTCGGGGCTAACCCGGACCTGGAACCGGAGACCAACAGGACCCTGGAAGGAGGACTGGAGTGGGCTGCATCGGATCGCTTCCGCATCTCCGGGCTCTATTTTAACCGGGAAGAAGAGAATTTCGTGTTTTTTGACAATGTAGCTTTTGTCTATAACAATTCCCGGGATGTGATCGAGGCCCAGGGGGTGGAGCTGGAACTTTCCTGGCTGGCCTCGGAACAATGGAATATAAGCGGGAATTACACCTTCACTGAACGCAGTGGTGATAATGCTATCCGTATCCCTAAGCACAAGCTGAATGCCAATGTGGATTACCGTTTTTCGGACAAGGGGTTGATTTCACTGAGGTATGCGTACACAGGGACACGAAAAGACACGGATTTCAGCACCTTTACCGATGTGGAACTGGATCCGTTCTCCCTGGTAAACCTGTATGCCTCGAGGGATGTGATCCCGGGAAAGCTTAAAGTCTTCCTCAATGCCGAGAACATCCTGAACGCCGACTATACAGAAGTGATCGGCTTCAGTACCCGGGGACGGAATGTCCGGCTAGGGTTTATCCTGGACCTGTAAACAAAAAAACGGCCCGCAATCGCGGGCCGTTGTATTTTATATTTCTTAACAATGATTATTCTATCTCCGGAAGGTAGAAATCCTTGTCCAATACCATGTTGTCCTTTAGCGGGCTGAACATTTTGCTAGTCGTAAAAGCCTCTGCAGGCATGTCTACCGTAAAGTCGATCTTAGCACCGGCACCGGTGATCTCCTGTATGGCCC
>JABDLH010000290.1 GCA_013003145.1 Flavobacteriaceae bacterium
AACTGCCACAGACGTAAATTATTCAGGTACAGGGGTTCAAACTCCCGGGTTTCTGCAATGGATTGCCCGATATACATATTATGTTCTACCCCGTCCGTTTTATAACGTTCAAAGTAATGAGGAAACATCTCTTGCGCCTGTACCTGTCTACGGTCAATTATCCCGGCGAGTTTTTTATTGATGCTCATTACGGTTTCATCGTAATTTCTCCTGTGATCGTAATAGGACGCGGTACCGGAATCAATATTGGCCTCGTATTTTTTTATCTGGTCCAGGGCTTCCTTATCCGTCTTCTTCAGATGTTCAAATACAGGGTTGATCTCTTCCTGCACAAAATCGAAAATAGATTGCTCACTGTTGGTATTTAAAACCTCGTGTATATCCTCCATATGGTTGTTCACCCGGAACATCAATTCCTCGTATATAGGAAGATTATATTTTTCAAATGCAGCCCGCAGTACTATATTGACCTCCGAGAGTTGAATCATCAGGTCTCTCTGTATAGCGGTATTCCTGGCCCGGGAAGATTCACGGATATCAGTCTGTCCAAATAAGGGGTATACATCCTTAAAGACGATCTCGTTAAACTGCGGTTGCCGTTCCTGCAGCTCGTCGGCGATAAATTTTTTCGCTTCTTCCTGGAATTTCCAAACAACTGCCGGATGAACTGTCGTACACTCGTGCTGTATTATGGCATCGATCAGGTTTTCCTGTTCCAGCTTAGATCGCAGTACAGCCGATTCCAGGTAAGGCATTACATCGGACAGCTTAGTGGCATTTACCCCGTTCAACACGCCTTTTTCGGTAGATACAATTTCCAGTACCCCCAATAATTCGTTCCGGGGAGCGATGGGTGCCAGGATCGCACTTTTAAATCCTTGTTCTTTTAATTCCTTATAGGGAGACATCCCCGATGATTGTTCATTATGCCGATCTACATCGGTTATGACAAAATAATTGCTATCGCCGATCAATTGCTCGTAAGAATGGGGACAAAGCACCTTGTTACAAGGGGCATATTCACGGTCTTGAAGTAAAAAGCTGTATATCCCCTTACCGTACACCTTTTCAAACCTGCTTTTCTTACTGTCATAGGTTACGAAGCCAACCTGCAGGTTCTTTAATTTGAAAAAAGACTGGAAAATATCCTCCAGCTGTGCTATAAAGGTATCGCTGCCACGTTTGTTGTTTGCAATCAGCTCTGTTTTGATATCTGAAATAGAGTGCTCCGTGGTGACATCGAACATATTGGCTATTACAAAACCCTTGGTGACAAAGCTGTCTGGTGGTATTTTATCTTTCCACAATTCCAGGTTATTCGGCTGCTCTAATAACTGGTCAACATCTGACTGGGTCAGCTCTTTGGTTTTTTCTGTCGGACTGATCTCCAGGAAATCGGCATTATACAATATCCTGTAGGTACGGATTACCCCGTTAGTATCCGGAATCTGGTAATATAGGGGCCTGCTAAAGTCCAGCTTAAAACCATAGTAAAAATTCAGGATCACGGTACAGCCCATGATATAAGCTTCCTTCTCCTCCTGGTTGTGGATCTTAAGTTCAAAGTCCGGCCCGGCATTATCAAGGATCTTCTGGAATCTGCGTGAAGCATTGAAGATAATGTTGAAATAGGGCAGGGAAGCTATCTTGATCTCGTTATCAGACAAAACCTCGCTGAAGGAATCCTTTAAGATCACCTGGATCACATCCTTGTGCTTTTCCAGTATTTCAGGATCTATAAACCCTTCCCTTAGAACCGGGTAGGGTTCCTGGGCCTTGAGCACTTCTTTTGCTCTCTGGGCAAGTAAAGGATCATCTCCTTCTGCCATAGCCTCGTATTTCCTCAACAGCACATCAAAGCTGATCAGGAACTGCATAGGCATGTCATTTTCTTGATTGAGATCCATTGGATTAATTATCTGAATTCTAGTCTTAAAGTTACAAAAGTACGCTCAATTTATTGTTTTACGAACTTTTACCGTCTATGGTTCAATTTTTCGGATATTTATGCAAAAGCAGATTATGTCTTCCCAAAGCAGGCTGACCAGGGCGTATAAAAATGCCCAAATACTAACCTTTGACAAGACGGATAAGTTCATCCTGTTCAGTGATTGCCATCGCGGTGATAATAGTTTCGCCGACGATTTCGCCAATAACAGGAATATTTATTTCCATGCCCTGCAGCATTATTATCAACATGGATTTACCTATTGCGAACTCGGGGACGGGGATGAGCTCTGGGAAAATGTGCATTTTGAATCCATCTTTGAAGCCCACAAGAATGTGTACAAAATACTGCGTCAATACCATCTGCAACACCGGCTGTTTATGTTATGGGGAAATCACGATATGGTTTATAAGGACCAGGATTATGTCGATAAGCACCTCGGCAGTTATTACGAACCTATCGATGAAACAGACAAAGAGCTGTTTAAGGGAATTACTTACCATGAAGGGCTTGTCCTGAGATATGCCGAAACGGGACAGGAGCTTTTTTTAACCCATGGTCACCAGGCAGATTGGTGGAATTATACTTTTTGGCGGCTGGGCCGCTTTCTTGTACGTGTGCTGTGGAAACCATTACAAGTATGGGGTATAGCAGATCCTACCAGCCCGGCTAAGAATTACAAGAACCTGATCAAAGTAGAGCGCAGGATCAAGAAATGGATACTGCAGCATGAGCTTAAGATCACCGTGGTGGGGCATACCCACCGCCCAAGATTTCCTTTGCCCGGAGACATCCCTCTATTTAATGACGGCAGTTGTGTTCATCCCAGGAGCATAACCGGACTGGAGATTGAAGAAGGTGCCATCTCCCTGATCAAATGGCATATAGACACCACCGAAGACGGTACATTAAAGGTTGCCCGGGTTTTACTGGAGGGGCCGGTACCCCTGGAGTCATACAAGGTTTGACTGTCAGCCTGTTCATAAAATGCCCGCACAACGGTACAGTTAAAAATCAGAGCCTTAGCGAACTGTCTTTAGTGTCCATTTACTTACCTTACTTTTAATTTAAGAGTAATTAACCCTGGCAGGGAAAACTACATTATGAAGCCCTGTTAATAGAACCTTTAATATGAAAATCGACTTTAACCCATCGACCAAAAAAGCGATAATCGGGGCTGCGATCGCCATGGCAATTTTAGGAGCGGGAAACTTTATGCTCGGAGAATTGAGTGGTTACGAAGCCAAAACCTTAATAAAACATTCGGTTTCCGGAATTAATACTTTATGTAATACCATTGTGCTGGCCTCGGCCACCATCCTTGCTTTACTGTTAACCGTACTTAGCCTGAGCTCAGGTACAGAGAGCCGGTTAAAAAAAGAACATTACCAGCATATCATGCGGATTGCCAAATTTGATACCTGGGTCCTGATCGGCGCCCTGAGTACCTTCCTCCTTTTTAACCTGCCCATCACCGAATCCGAGAACGTACCTACTCACTGGTTCACTATAGTGTACTATGCCTCTCTTGCTATGACCAGTATTATGAGTGCAGCCCTTATTGTTGTGGTGATAATGCTTTATAATACTGTAGTGAGTATGATCAAAATAGTTGGCCTGGGCCAGGAAGACCATCCTCTGATGGACGATGAGGAACAGGAAGAACTGGAAGAAGAAATGAAGAACGAATAAATAAAAAAGCCATCCCAAAAGGATGGCTTTTTATTATGCCTTGCGGCTATTATTTGTGGGGGAATTTTCTACTAATTGTCATCAGTATGGTCATCGTCATGGGTTTCTTCATGAATTTCTTCATCAATTTCATTTTCCATGTCTTCAGCTCCTTCTTCGATATCTCTACCTACTTCTTCAGCACCTTCTTCGATGCC
>JABDLH010000079.1 GCA_013003145.1 Flavobacteriaceae bacterium
TCACTGCAGAAATCAAGCAGCGGATTTGGAAGAAAATGAAACTAGTTTTTTTATGCCAACCTGCCCGAACGTGCCGTCCGGTACCTGCCTACCGCAGGCAGGCGGGCGGGGGTTACATAGGGACAAAGGGACATAGGGACAACCCGCCCGAACGTGCCGTTCGGTACGGGCGGGAGGGACAATCCATCTCATAAACGAGCTGGTAAGGAGAATACTGCATGCTGCTAACTTAGAACTGCTGACTTTTCATCCGGGGGGCACTTACCCCCGCCCCGGTTATAAGTTAACGCTCCATACTGCAGTAAACATGCAGTATAATTAAAAAAACAGACTAATAAATCTTTAAAGAATATGCTCTGCAGATGGATGTGCACAACCCAATAATTTTCAGGAATAAAAAAACCCTCTTGTTTAAGTGGTCTTTTGAAGTACAGGTGAGCGGACTCCAAGTATCGCATAGCTCACGGGACAGGCCCTGCCTATCGGCAGGCGAGTTCTCGTCCTCTCTTGACCTAAAACCATATCGTATATGTCCATAAAAAAAGCCCTCCCATCAAGGAGAGCTTTTGAAGTACAGGTGAGAGGACTCGAACCTCCACGGATTGCTCCACTAATACCTGAAACTAGCGCGTCTACCAATTCCGCCACACCTGCATTGCGCCGCAAATTTAAGTAAATTTTCAAAAAAAACCTTTATTTCCCTAAAAGCTTTGCAACCCTTTGTCATTGCCCAATGCTTTTGGGGTTCTTACCCCCATTAGAAGCTTCGTTCTAGATATTTGTTCTTAGAAATTATAATTCAAGATCAAGTCCAAATGAAAGAGATCCGTCTTGTTAAAATAGAAATTTGGATTGTCGGGAAAATCTCCGTTGGCAAGTTTGGTCGTCAATAATAATTCGGGTTTTAAGTTCTTAAGTTGCTTAAAATTGAAGAAGAGGTCCAGGTTTATGTGCGTATAGTCCGGAACAGCATACTTGCTCAGATCAGGCCGCAGTACGGAGGGTTTCCAATGTCGTCCCACGCTAAGAACGGTGGCTACTTCTGCACGCTCCTTAATAATAGGTAAATTGGTTTTATAATATAACACTAAAGCGTGGTTATCGGCAGAACCTTCAGTACGCTCCCTCTTCTGGAAACTAAAGAGATCTTCTCGGCCCCACTCCCTCGGTGAAATGAATTGGCCATGGGGCAATATTCGTTCATAAGCCAAGGATACCGATGATTTATTATACTTATAATTGAACTTGATCCCTAAAACATCCGACGATTTCTGGTCAAAATACCGCAGGGAATCTACAGAATTGCCTCCATTCCCGATTTGATCCTGATGCAGCCATTCCATTTCCACGCCAAAATTCTGATCGATTTCAAGTTTTGGTTTTAAATAAAAGGAATTCGAAACATTATCCACAAAATGGTTCCAAAGCTTAATTTTCAGTTTATTGGTAATCTTAAAATCAGAATTTAACAGCACCACAAAATCAGAATTGGTATTGCCTGCATAACGGTTAGGATCACCTGTTTTACTTCTACCCTCAGGATAGGTTCCAATACTTTCTCCAATACTGAAAAATTCTCCAGTCGATCGAGGTGCTATTTCATTCAACACCCCCACCTGGAACAAATTTCCCGAATCCGCATGGAATTTATACCAGACCCCTTGTACGAAAGTTGGAATCATCCTACCATCTTCAGGGTTGACCAGGGGAGAATTAACTTTCATCCTTCCCAAGCGGAAATCATGATTTTGGGTCGAATAGGACCCATACAGCTCACCCAGCACGAACACTACATCATTGGCCAAGTTCAGCCTATCAAATAACCCTTCTTCATACCTGCTTAATTTTCCAGTGGCTGCGTCTGGTTCGGACAGATCCTGTAATCCAAGATTGGTAGTATTGTATAAGGCCGCGGCAATACCGAACTTTGAGTTGAAATTATATTGATATTTAATCTTCCCCCCAGTGGCCAGGGCACTGAAATCCTTAAGACTTCCTTTATTCGAGGTAGTCATATAATACGTTCTCCACTGACCTGTCAATTTACCACCACTATTAAGCGTATCTCTTTCCTGGGAAAGAACTAAAAAAGGGATCAGCAAGCTGAGTGATACAAGCTTTCGCAACATAATTATTTATCTTTTGTAATTCCGTATTGCTCTTTATAATACTTTATTATGGGTAAAAACGGTCCATACTTATGCTGTTCTGCAGTAAAGTCATCCGCCCAGGGGCCATATGGGGTAGAAACCGGCTTTAGCTTTAGATCTGGATAATCGTTTTCAGTATTTTCTTTATGGGGCCTCTCAAAACTATTTATATAACCGGCCACATTATAGGCTTCTTCATCACTGAGTTTGGGATTGTCCCATTGAGCCTGACCAAAAGGCATATTACCCTTAATGAATTCGGCAGCCGTAATTACCCTGTGCATACCCGCACCGTCATTGTAGCTATCTTCTCCCCACAGCGGTGGATATTGGTATCCCTTTTCGGCGTCCTGATGACGCACCCCCTGGCCATTTTCCCCGTGACATAGAGCACATTCCCTGGTGTATACCACCTTGCCTTTTTCAAGATCTACAGCAGCCTCAGGGATCTTGATGGGTACATAGCCCTTATACTCCTTTACTTTTTCTTCAGGAATATCTGTACTTAGCCATTCCATGTAGGCGACGATAGCTTTCATTTCCTCAGATTCGTCGGGCAACTTTTTTCCATTCATACTGCGCTCCATACATCCGTTGATCCTATCTTCTATGCTACCGATCTTATTAGACCGGCCCCTGAATTGCGGAAATCGGTCCGTGACCCCTACCCATGACCCTGAACCTGCCTGAGTCCCGGCCTGTAAATGACAGTTAGCACAGGCCAGGCCGTTTCCCGTAAATCGCATATCAGGATTAGTTGCGGCAGGCCCCATGTACTTACTGCTCTCCGCTATAAGAAGGTATCCGTATTTTACTTCCGGTGGCATACTCTCCAATTCGGAAAGTACATCCTTGGGCTGCCACTCTTCCAACTCCACATCAGCCATGGAATCTATCGACGTTGTCGGAGAGGGCTTATACATAAATAAGCCCAGGAAGACGGTGGTGATTAATACAAATATGGTCAGAAAGAGCACAAAAAGTTTTCTAACCAACAGATGAAAGTTTTCCATAACATTTTTATTTCTATTCATTGGATAAAAGTGCTAGGTGATTGTACGAAGATAGAAGTTCGGGTAAACTCATATAGTAATAATTGTTACAAAAATGGACTCAAACCAGTTTAACCACGCTACAAAAATTCTATTACTAAGTCATTATCGCCTTGCATTGATAAATTCCAGGAGAAATAAGACAAAGCCTGCCTTGGCAGGCCCCGAACCATAACTATTCCTGAGCATATCCAGTTCTCATCGCTGCGCTCAACCGAAATATTCAGGCATAAAAAAAAGCTCTTCCGTTAAGAAGAGCTTTTCATGTTGTAAAGGCGGAGAGACTTCCCTCGACTACGCTCGGGATAAACTTCTCGTCCCTCCTAACTCCCTCGGTTCAGGGCATAAAAAAAGCCCTTCTGTTAAGAAGAGCTTTTCACGTTGTACAGGCGGAGAGACTCGAACTCTCACACCTTTCGGCACTAGATCCTAAGTCTAGCGTGTCTACCAATTCCACCACGCCTGCATAAACTATTTCAATGTTGCGATACTTAATCTTATTATGTATCCCCGATACACGCTAGACTTCTAGCGTGCCCGCCCGACTGAACGTCGTTCGGGCGGGTCTACCAATTCCACCACGCCTGCAACAATTACCCCCAGACTTGCTAAGGGAGTGCAAATATATAGTAATTTTTGAATTTAAAAATACTTCCTCTTTAAAATTCCAATGTTCTTTTCTATTTTTAAAAGATAAACAATTAAAAACCTATGCAAGACCCGTCAGGCTATATCCAGGAACACAAAGAACGCTTTATAAATGAACTGATCAGTTTATTAAAAATCCCCTCCGTAAGTGCCGACTCTGCACATTCGCAAGATGTAATCAATGCGGCCGAAGCCATAGCCGTCGCGCTTTCCGAAGCAGGCTGTGACGAGGTAGAGGTCTGCGAAACTTCAGGATACCCTATCGTCTACGGTGAAAAAATCATGGGTCAAGACCTTCCCACAGTACTGGTTTACGGTCATTATGATGTGCAACCACCAGACCCCCTGGATCTATGGGACACACCTCCCTTTGAACCCGTGATCAAGAAAACCGATTTACATCCGGAAGGCGCCATCTTTGCCAGGGGTGCCTGTGATGATAAGGGACAGATGTATATGCATGTAAAAGCGTTGGAATACATGGTCCGGAATAACGACCTTCCCTGCAATGTCAAATTCATGATCGAAGGAGAAGAAGAAGTGGGCAGTCCCAGCTTGGTCACCTTTGTGAAGGAGAATCGCGAGAAATTGCGAAATGATATCATCCTGATCTCTGATACCGGCATGATCGCACCCGATGTCCCGTCTATCACAACAGGTCTTCGCGGTCTATCCTACGTCGAAGTATCGGTTACAGGTCCTAACAGGGATCTTCACTCCGGACTCTATGGCGGAGCCGTGGCCAATCCCATCAACATCCTGGCCAAAATGATCGCTTCGCTCCATGACGAGAACAACCATATTACCATTCCCGGCTTCTATGATAAAGTCCATGATCTGTCTGCAGAAGAAAGAAGTGCCATGGCTGAAGCTCCATTCAGTTTGGAAGCCTATAAGAATCACCTGGATATTAAGGACGTCTATGGAGAGAAAGGATATACCACCAACGAAAGAAACTCCATTCGCCCTACCCTGGATGTGAATGGGATCTGGGGAGGATATATAGGGGAAGGGGCAAAAACCGTTATTGCCAGCAAGGCTTTTGCGAAAATTTCCATGCGCCTGGTTCCAGACCAGGAGTGGCAGGAGATCACTGAACTTTTTACAAAACACTTCACCAGTATTGCCCCGGAAGGGGTTAAGGTAGAGGTAACCCCTCATCACGGGGGACAAGCTTATGTAACCCCTATTGATCATATTGGTTACCGGGCGGCGAGTGAAGCTTATGAAACTACGTTTGGAAAAACACCCATTCCACAACGCAGTGGAGGTAGCATACCCATAGTTTCCCTGTTTGAACAAGAACTCGACAGCAAGACCATACTGATGGGGTTTGGCTTAGACAGCGATGCTATACACTCTCCTAACGAACACTACGGGATTCAGAATTACCTGAAAGGCATAGAAACCATCCCGTATTTCTTTTCATCCTTTACCAGGATGTCTGAAGCCGAATAAACTGTT
>JABDLH010000049.1 GCA_013003145.1 Flavobacteriaceae bacterium
GGTCAAACAAAAAGTGCTGGTGCCGGTTCTCGCCTGTGCCGCAGCCCCGGTGATCGCTTTTCTGTTATCATCCTATCGTCCGCTGGGGGCGGAAGGGAGCTTTTTTGAAGACCAGAACATCGTAAACGTGATCTTTAAGTTGGTAGGAGTAACCATACTGTTATACCTGGGTTATATTATGTTTAAAGCAACCCTTGATGAACGTAAGAAACTCTTCATGGCTGTGCTGATCACATTTTTCATGACTATTTTCTGGGGTTTCCATGAGCTTTCCGGGAGTGTGATTACCCTCTTTGCAGAGCGTAACGTGAACCTGAGTATCGTGGATGCGGCGCAGACCAATGCGCTTAATTCCATGTATATCATAATTCTCTCCATACCAATTTCACTATTGTTCACCTATCTCTCCAAGAAGAAGCTGAACCCGAGAACTCCTTATAAGTTCGGGATGGGACTTGCATTTGCTGGGATCAGTTTTTACATCCTGGCCTTGAGTGGTGGCAGTGCCGACGAAAACGGGATGGTTCCCTTCAGCTATCTGTTGATCATGTATTTCCTGATCTCGGTAGGGGAATTATTTATGTCCCCGGTTGGTCTTTCAAAGATCACGGATCTTTCGCCCAAACGGATCGTGGCCTTTATGATGGGAGTCTGGTTCCTGTCTTCGGCTTTTGCCTTCCAGGTGGTCGGCTTTATCGGGAAGCAACTCGCGGTAGAGAGTACTGATGCCAATGTGGGTGGTTTTGAATCCCTGGATATCTATATTAATGGATTTGAACTGATCGCACAGTATGCCTTAGGGGCCGCTGTTATTGTTTTGGTGACTGCACCGCTGATGAAAAGGCTGATGGGAGACGTTCATTAGATAAATGGATTAATCAGTACCTCCCGTTATTCGCTGCTCATGGCATTCCGGATCTAATTTTAAGGTAGTATTGTGCCGACATAGACGGAACTTTATTATTTTGGTAGCAACCAATTAGAGCCAACCAGATGAATACTGATATCGAGAATTTATTTAAAGATAAAGTGCTCGGCCACCCGGCCGGGCTTTTTGTATTGTTCTTTACCGAAATGTGGGAGCGTTTTTCCTTTTATGGAATGCGGGTACTGTTAGTGCTATTTCTTACCGCACCGGTGATAGGTGATAATCCCGGCTGGGAATGGCCGAGAGAACATGCGCTAGCCCTAATAGGCACCTATGCTTCCCTGCTATACCTGACCCCGATCCTCGGCGGCTATATAGCCGATAAATTGATCGGGTACAAAAAAGCGATCATCATCGGCTGTTTTATTATGACCCTGGGTCACGCCTGTATGGCTATAGAAACGGTATGGTCACTGTACGTTGGATTGGCCTTCCTTATTATCGGTACCGGGTTTTTTAAACCCAATATTACCTCCGTGATTTCTGAGATGTATCGTGGGAAGGAATCCAAGAAAGACGGGGCATATACCATATTTTACATGGGGGTCAATGCAGGGGCCTTCTTCGGGATGATGCTCTGTGGTTACCTGGCGGAGAATTACGGTTGGTCCTGGGGCTTCGGGCTTGCAGGTATCTTCATGTTTCTCGGGATGCTGCAATTCTGGCTTGCCAGCCCGCTTTTTGGCAGGATAGGAGATAAGCCTATGAAAACATCTGAAGTCCTTGGTGAGAGCTCTGAAGCTGAACCCGATCTGGATGAAGAAAAACTGAATCCTTTTACGCCCTTCGACTACCTGTTGATCATATTGTCTTCTCTTGGAGGGCTATTATATCTTTTCAATGATCCGATCTCAAAAATTGAAGGCATCAATTTCCTGGACTTTGTATTGTTCGGGATGGACGGGTCTAACGCAACCGTCCTGCTATCGCTAATTTTGTTTTTAATTCTTATCGTTAGCCGTACACTGCGCTATACCCCGGTGATCCGGAATCGTATTTTTGCTGTTGCCATATTCGGGCTTTTTACGGTCATCTTTTTTGCCACGTTTGAGCAGAACCTGGGAACTATGACCATTTTTGCAAGAGATTATACCAACCGTTCCCTGACGGGATCTGCTTCCCTGGTCTTTAAAATAGTGGACGCTCTTTTAACTACCGTTCCCATGATGATCATCACCTGGGTGCTGTACCTCTTATTCAAGAAAACTTATTCCAGGATACCCTGGTCCAATTGGGCCTTGGGAATCGCTTTTGCAGGGATATGGGGATTGCTCATTTTCAGACTGTACGATAAGTTTGCACAGGAGGGGAACGAAGTAGAGGCCAGTTGGTTTGCCATTCTGAACTCTTTCTTCATTATTACATTGGCGCCTTTGTTCTCCAGGTGGTGGGAAAGTAAATACAACCCCAGTGCCGCACATAAATACGGGATCGGGCTTATATTGCAGGGTTTGGGTTTCGGGGTATTGGTTTTCGGTACTCTTAGCATACCACAGGGAGCGGCAACCGCATCAGTTAGTATGATCTACCTTATTCTTTCTTATCTCCTGATCACCTCCGGGGAACTATGTGTCTCACCCGTAGGATTGTCCTACCTGAGCAAGTTGGTGCCCCCGCGAATGATCGGGTTCATGTTTGGAATCTGGTATCTGGCCATCGCCATCGGTCAGAAATTGGCAGGTACCTTGGGGGGAATGATAGACCAGATCACTGCTGAATACTCGCTCAGCAGCTTCTTCCTAATCTTTACGGTCTTATGTATCGGGATCGGCTTTATCTCTATAATTCTTAACAGGCCATTAAAACGGATGATGCATGGAATCAGGTAATTCAATCCCCGGGGTCTAATAACAGGGCTCCGTCCGTTCCGGTGTAGTGGAATGGGATACCGCGATCCTGGCAACTCTTCCGCCAGCGATCCACGTAGCTGTGATAATTACTGCCATCTGCGATGATCATTTGGGGGTTGTTATGGTCTATCCAACGGTCTAGGTGTAGGTTGGGTGAGTTGGTAAGCAGCACCCACCTGGGATTAAGGGTGAGCTGATACACGGGAGTGTTTTTACCCACAATTACTAGATCAGCTCTTCGATACTCGTAGAAATTACCCAGGGACCGGTGTTGCTGCCTCCTGATATTTTCTCCGATACTGAAAGCTCGTGTGGATCGGGCAGGGATATCATCATTAGTGTATATGGTCATGCTTTGACCGGCCTGGTGCAATAACTGTGTTTTACTACCTTGGTGCATGATCCACAGGTTTTCTTCCTCCGACGTTCTAAGAAGGACGAATATGGAATAGAGCTGTAAGATCAGGAATATCCAACAGCCGATAAGGATCCTTCGCAGTGAAGGTTTTTCTAGACACCATAAGAAACTAATCACCAGGCAGACGCTTATGATCAGCATTGGAAAGTCAAAACTGATCTCGCTGAAAATAAAATCCTGCTGATCGGAGATCCAGTGAACCAGCTGGTTTTGCGTATGGATTATAGAGTGATAGAGGGCTGCGAGAAATTTCGGTAAACTTCCAACAGCGGCCAAAATAGTGATAAAGATGCCCCCACCGAGAATAATTCCAAGGAATGGGATGATGAGAAGGTTACTTATAAAGAATAATCCTGGGAACTGGTGGAAGTAATAAAGACTTAACGGAAGTACGCCTAGCTGTGCCGTGAAACTTACAACGGTGAGCTGCCAGGTTCTTCTGAGTATAAGGTTTTTGGGTGACCAAAGTCTGCAGATCCTGGGATAACCCCATAATATGCAGAGTACAGCGGCATAACTCAACTGGAAACCGACCTGGAATAAAAGGCCGGGATTAATGAGTAACAGTATAAAGAACATGGAAAGGGCCAGGATGTTAAAACTATTACTGGGCCTGTTCAGGTAGAGTGCGTAGGCAACAAAGGAGAACATGGCCACTGCCCGGAGTACAGAGGGTGTAAAACCGGCAATCAATGCATAAGACCATAGGATAGTTACCAGCAATATTAATTTGAAGACGGCACCCCTCGGTGAGCGATCCAAAAAACCCAATAGAAAATGAAAGATGTAAAGAAGAATGCCTACGTGCAATCCTGATACGGCCAGTATGTGTATTGCGCCGGCATTTTTATAGGCGGTGTAAGTGTCCTCCTCAATATCAATTCGGTCACCCAGGAGTAGCGCCTGTATAATGGCCAGTTCCTGTCCTTTAAAGCCTGAAGAGTGGAGGGAATCTGTCAGCATTTTCCTGAATGATGCCGCGATCCCCGGTAAGGTATTCGAATTAGCAGATAAAACCTGATAACTTCCCGGTGCAGGTCTTAAGCGGGAATACACCCCTAATTCCTGCAAATAGGTTTTGTAATTGAACTGGTGGGGGTTTAAAGGGGGCCTGATGGCTTCCATCTCTGCCATTGCTATCAGTTCCTGGTCGATCAGCAAACGGCGCTGAGAGGAGTCTGCAGTCAGGTTAAGGAGAATCTGCCCTTTGCTACTGTTGGTATTAATATGAAGGATGTCTGCAAGGTATTGATCCGAATAGGCAGTCGATTTCAGGACCTTCCTGATTTTTAAATGCCATTGATGGGTGCCTTGAGGCCAGGGGTCAGGTTTTTCTCTTGTAAGTTTAATGCTGAGAATGCCCAGGAGCAAAACCGTGATAGCAACCGCTATTTCGAAAGTATAGCTGTGGCGATCTCTTTGATTGTAATGTATGCCAAGGTAACAAAGACCGCTTAATACCAATAATAAAATAATCCAAGTTTGGATATCTATATAGCGGGAGAGGCCTATACCGAATGCCAGGCAGAAGGTGAGCTGAATCGGTATGAACCGAAGCGCCGTCATCAGAGGATACGGGCCGCCTTGACAAAGGCGTAATTCCAATATCCTTCTTTGAGAGAGGAAACTATGACCCCGCGTGAGGTCGTTGAATGGATGAACTTGATATCATCCCCGTCTACATCTACAACCAGTCCTACATGGTTGATCTTATTATTTCTTCGGCCGGTGGTAAAAAAAAGAAGGTCACCCTTGTCTACCTGTTCTACCCTGATACGTTTTCCTTCTTCGGCCATCTGGTGAGATACTCTTGGAAGTGGCACATTGTGTTCTCCGAAGGCCACATAGAGCAATCCTGAGCAGTCCATCCCGCTTTGAGTCGTTCCGCCGTACTTGTATTTTACTCCGGAATAATTTAGTGCAGTGCTGATGATCCTGTCGGCTTTTTTGTTGGAATCGGGAATTGCAATATCTGCGGCATCATTAGTTGTGGTAAGATCGGGCTTTTCTGTGACCGGGCTTGCAGAAACACTGACTTTTCGCTCTTCAGAATTGGAAGTGCTTCTCTTTACTCCGCCGCAGCTGGCGAGTAATAACAACAGTATAAGGGAGGTAATTCTGCGGTCCATCCAAGGAAACTTAAGTGCTCTTGGTTCTCAAAATTAAGGAAAAATTTCTATGTCGGTCCTTTCCTACGTCAAATTCACCCATTGTCAATTAAGGAAAAAGGAACAACCTGACTATTTCCGTGCCTCATTCAAGCCAGAAATAATAAGCTGGGCAGCTTTTTTACTGGCGCCACGCCCTCCCAGTTTTTGCCGCAATTCCTCGTAAGCACTGAGCTGCTCCTGGCGTTTGGGCCCTTCTAGTATCTTGGCTAGTTCCTTGGCGAGTTTTTCTTTGGTCAGGTCTCCTTGAATCAATTCTTTGACCACTTCTTTTCCCATAATCAGGTTCACCAGGGATATATAATCCAGGGTAATGATCCTTTTGGCGATCTGGTAAGAGATCCAGTTGCCCTTATAACATACAACCTGCGGTACTTTAAAAAGAGCTGTTTCCAGTGTGGCGGTGCCGCTGGTCACTAGTGCGGCATGGGATATGCTCAACAGCTCATAGGTCTTATTTTTTACAAAACTTACATTGTGCTGTTTTACGAAAGTTTGGTAAAAGGAATCTTCCAAACTTGGGGCCCCGGCGATGACGAACTGGAAATCATTCATCTCCGTGGCCACGGAAAGCATCACATCCAGGGTTTTCTGCACCTCCTGCACCCTGCTCCCGGGCAAGAGGGCTATAACAGGTTTATCGGGGAGAAGATGGTGTTCTTTTTTAAAGGCATCTGCGGATACTGCAGGAGTATTGGCAATGGCATCGATCAGGGGGTGTCCCACAAAATGCACTGGGAAATCGTGTTTATTCTCGTAAAAGTCTTTTTCAAAAGGTAGGATGACGAACATCGCATCTATGTCCCTCTTGATCTTATTGATCCTGCCTTCCCTGGAGGCCCATATTTGTGGGGAAATGTAGTAGTTAGTTCTGTAACCCTGTTCTTTTGCCCATTTCGCGATCCGCAGGTTAAAACCCGAGAAGTCTATAAAAATGATGACATCCGGATCAAATTGTTCTATATCCTCCTTGCAAAAAGAAATATTCCGGAAAATGCTCCTCAAGTTGGCAATCACTTCAAAGAAACCCATGAAGGCCATGGATTTATAATGCTTTGCAAGTGTGCCCCCGGCTTTTTGCATAAGATCACCTCCCCAGCATCGAAGCTGTGCATCGGGGTCCTGAACCCGTAGTTCGCGGATGAGGTTAGAGCCATGAAGATCGCCGGATGCTTCCCCGGCTATGATATAATATTTCATTTTAGGTGATCTTGTAATAGAGGATGACCAATGCAGTTAACACGGTGGCCATAAGCACACCCTTAGCACGGTTATCCCTTCTTATCCTTAAGAACCCGAAAAAAGCGAGCAGGTTCAGAATTGCACCCAGCGCTAAAAGGCTGCCCACATGTTCTTGTTCTACTGCAGCATGCCAGGTGTCTGTGATGCTCAGATCCGAGAAGAGGAGAATATATAATAAGGTTCCGATGGTGTTGGCGATCAGGCCCACGAGGAACCCGGTAAGAATGTCTTTTTTACTGTTCATTATAAATTCCAATTATTAATATCCTGAATGGCGTGGTGTGCGGTAAGGTCAAATTGGGTCGGAACTACGGAGATATATCCCTGGGATAGTGCCCATTCGTCTGTATCCTCGCCTTTGTCCAGTAATTCAAATTCACCGGTCAACCAATAGTAATCCTTACCCATAGGGTTGGTACGCTTGTCAAATTTTTCCTTCCAATTGGCCCGGGCCTGCCTGCAGATCTTTATGCCCTTTAATGCTGACTTTTCCAGGGGAGGAATATTTACATTAAGTACTACTCCTTTAGGAATGCCATGTTCTATGGCTTGCTTTACGATCCTGATGATATGGTCCCTTGCGGGTTCAAAATCTGCTTCCCAGGAATAGTCGCACAGGGAAAACCCTATGGCCGGAACTCCTTCAATCCCGGCTTCGATTGCTGCACTCATGGTGCCGGAATATATCACATTGATGCTGCTGTTAGAGCCATGGTTGATCCCACTCACACAAATATCAGGTTTCCTGTCCAGTAATTCCTGCAAGGCCAGCTTTACACAATCTGCCGGGGTGCCGCTGCAACTGTATTCTAAAGGAGCTTCATCTTCCAAATCTATACTCACTTTCTTAGAGTAAAGGGTGCTGTCCAGGGTAATGGCGTGTCCCATTCCGGATTGTGGACTATCTGGTGCTACGACAACAACATCACCAACCGCTCTCATGTAAGAAATCAGGGCACGTAAGCCCGGGGCCGTGATCCCATCATCGTTGGTAACCAGGATAAGAGGTTTTTGCATTTGGCATACTTTATGGGGTAAAAATACGTTTTAAACTGGGAAATGCCGAATGGATATGCCGTGCAATTACGGACATTCCTGCCTCTGAAGAAATGTCAGGTGATAATGGGGCGATTAAAGCTTTTTTCGCCGCTAAGCTGTCAGGGGGAAATCGCCGGAACATGCCCAAATACGGCGTTTAACATAAAATTAATTCTTAAACTGCTTAAACTGGCATGGAATTTTCAGTATCTTAGGGAATTGAAATTTATTTCATAGGTTTAAGTTTCCCCAACAGTCTTCGTTTTAGTTTATAAGGGGATTTGACCGATTAAAAAAGAATATTCGATGAAAAGGAATTTGACGCTTGGATTTCTGGTGATATTGATCGCCGTTGCCTCCTGTAGTTTTACCAATAAATCTTTTGAGACCAATGATAAGGATAAGCTCCTGTTAGATCTTATTACCTATGTCCTGGAGCGGGGACACTACGAGCCTAAAAATATCAATGATGATTTTTCCGTCAACGTATTCGAGGACTTTATTAATGTTATAGATCCTACAAAAAGATATTTCCTGCAGGAAGACATTGCAGATTTTGAACAGTATAAATTCCAGATCGACGACCAGATCAAGAATACCGATATCACTTTTTTTGAAATCGTCTATGATCGCCTGATGAAACGAATGGATGAGGCTAAAGGTATTTACAAAGAGGTGCTATCTGAACCCTTTGATTACAACAGCGATGAATCTATCGATATCAATTATGAAAACCAGGATTTTGCCAGTTCCAAAGCCGAACTGAAGGAACGTTGGAGGAAGCAGCTGAAACTGAATACCATCGGAACTTACGATTCTAAACTGAACAGCAGTACGGAGGAAGAAGATGCAGAGAAATTATCTGAAGAGCAAATTGAAAAAGAAGCCAGGGAAGCTACCCTTACTACCCTGGACGAGTTCTTTGATTTTGTAGACGACCTGGAACGAAAGGACTGGTTTGTACAATATATCAATACCATTGTAGACGAGTTTGATCCGCATACCTATTATTTTGCCCCAGAGGATAAAGACAAATTTGACATCAGTATGTCCGGTAAGTTTGAGGGGATAGGAGCCAGGCTTCAGAAAAAAGCCGAGGGCGCCAAGATCGTTGAAATCATTTCAGGCGGACCGGTATGGAGAAATCAGAAATTAGAAGTTGGGGATGAGATCCTGAAAGTAGGACAAGATGGTCAGCCACCCGTGAATATCGTGGGGATGAGACTGGATGATGCCATTAAACTGATTAAGGGACCTAAAGGAACTGTAGTAGACCTCACGGTTAGAAAGGTAGATGGGTCCATAGAGGAAGTCTCTATTACCCGGGATGTCGTAGAGCTTGAAGAATCTTACGCCAAATCGGCAACGGTAATAAAAGATAACCAGAAGTTCGGACTGATAAACCTTCCGAAATTCTACGTGGACTTCGAAGATTATGCAGAACGCAACGCCGCTACCGATGTGGCTAAAGAAGTAGAACGATTGAAAGCTGACGGGGTAGAAGGATTAATACTGGACCTTAGGGATAATGGTGGTGGATCTTTAAAGACCGTAGTGGATATGGCCGGACTTTTTATTAAAGACGGGCCTATCGTACAGGTGCGCTCTTCAGGTAAGGACAAAGATATTTACGAGGATAAGGATGAGCGTATCCAATGGGACGGCCCTTTAGTGATCCTGGTGAACGAATTATCGGCATCGGCATCTGAGATTCTTGCGGCTGCCATGCAGGATTATAAACGTGCTGTAGTGATCGGTAGCCAGCAAACTTTTGGTAAAGGCACCGTACAGAATGTGATTCCCCTGGAAAACATTGTTCGTTCTAATGAACACGGAGACCTGGGAGCAATAAAACTAACCACACAAAAATTCTACCGAATTAACGGGGGATCTACCCAGCTAAAAGGAGTAGAAAGTGATGTGGTGGTTCCGGACAGGTATAGCTATATCGATCTAGGGGAGCGCGATCAGAATAACCCCTTAGCCTGGGACAAGATTTCCCCTGCGGATTATCAACCCTGGGATGGTTACATAGATTACGAGGCCACCATAGAGAATAGTACAAAGCGGATGGCGCAGAACCCTCAGATCAAGCTTATTGAAGAAAACGCCAAATGGCTGAAAGAGCAGCAAGACCAGACAGTCGTTGCACTTAATTACGAGGCTTACAAAGAGGAGATGGAAGCGGATAAGAAACGATCTAAGTACTTTAAGTCGATCAGCGACTACGATTCTAAGCTGACCTTCAGTTCTCTTCAATACGAACAAGAGCTGTTTACAGAGGATTCCGTACTCAGGGAAAAACGTGACCGTTGGCACCAGAACCTGGCAAAGGATGTGTACGTAGAAGAAGCTGTTAACGTCTTGCGAGACCTGCAGATCAACAACATTAAACACGGGAAGCTTGCCAGCAAGGATTGATAAGCTCCTGTATACAATAAGAAAACCCCGGTTATCGCCGGGGTTTTTTGTTGCTATCAATGCTTAACTTTAACTGACCTTGTTCTTCAGGAGTCCCGAATGAACTTTCCTGAGTTTAGCCAATTTGGGATTGATTACATAGGTACAATAGGGCTGTCGTGGGTGTGACCTGTAGAAATTCTGGTGTTCCGGCTCGGCTTTGTAAAAGGTGTCCAGAGGTGATATTTCGGTAACTATTGGATCGTCATAGGCATCTGCCAATTCCGCTATAACGGCTTCAGCGTCCTTTTTCTGTTCTTCATCATGGTAGAAGATCACAGATCGGTATTGTGTGCCTACATCGGCGCCCTGCCGGTTCAGCGTAGTTGGATCATGGGTGGTCATGAAGACGGCTACAATATCCCGGTAGGATATTATTTCCGGATCATAGCTCAACTGGATTACCTCTGCATGTCCTGTTCTTCCTGAGCAGATTTCACGGTAGGTGGGATAACCGGGGACATTACCTCCGGAATACCCGGACACGACATCCAGAATCCCTTCTACTTCCTGGAATACGGCTTCTGTACACCAGAAGCAGCCAGCTCCCATGGTGGCAAGTTTATGACTCATAGGCTTCATTCTCTTTTATAAGTTCCAGGGACTCTGAATTGATGCAGTATCTTAATCCGCTGGGTTCAGGGCCATCGGGGAAAACATGCCCCTGGTGCGCACCACAGGTATTACACTGTACTTCTACGCGTACCATACCATAGGTTGTATCCCTCAGGTACCTGATAGCGTTCTTTTTGATCGGCTGTGTAAAACTGGGCCAGCCACTTTTTGACTCGAACTTGATGGTCGAGTCAAAAAGGGGAGTATGGCAAGCGGCACAGGCATATTTCCCTGCCTCATGGCTACTGCAAAATGCTCCACTGTGTGGTGCTTCTGTCCCTTTTTGTCGCATTATCCTGTATTGGGAAGGGCTTAATTGAGCCTTCCATTCTTCTTCTGTCTTTTCAACGCGTTGGTCCGGTTCAGGATTCCCTTTGACCGAATAATGAATTACATCTTCCCAGGTGATCATAGCTTTTTAAATTTATCGGGTTGTATTATGCCCTGAAAATGGGAACAATACCCGTTTTTTGTCGTAGTTTTTCAGGATAACTTACAAATATTCCAGATCAATGACTGTTGTAATACCCTTAAATTTACACCTAAAAATAGAGAGAACTTGAAACGTGATCGGCTTATTTACAGTATTGTTTTGATCCTTTGTATAATAGGATTCTGGCTTTTTGATAACTTTTATACCCCCGCTGTCTACTCTGACGAGCATGCAGTTGACCCAGCCGAAGTTTTTCCTGAATATTACCTGCCCGGGACCGGTGGGGGAGAGCGCGTAGTACATTCACACTATATGCTTTCTTATAACGAAACCCATGAGCAAGCAGAATGGGTGGCTTATAGCTTACACAAAGATCATCTTACCTACCAGGATAGGGAACGTCCGTATTTTGAAGAAGACCCGTACGTGAAAACGAAATCTGCAGATTGGCGGAATTATAAGGGATCCGGCTACGATCGCGGACACCTATGCCCGGCAGGGGACCGCCGGTTTTCCGAACAGGCCTACAACGAGACCTTCTACACCAGCAATATTAGTCCGCAGGACCGTGAATTCAATGCCGGGATCTGGAATCGGCTGGAACAGCAGGTTCGTCGATGGTCAAAGGAGAAAGGCAGCCTGTATATTGTAACGGGTGGCGTTTTAGAGCGAAATTTACCGGGAATAGGTGATGAAGATGTTTCCGTGCCCAGGTATTTTTATAAGCTGGTGATCACAGGGCAAAAGCATAAACCGAAAGTTTTAGCATTTCTATTGCCTAACCGCGAAAGCGATCAGCCATTACGCCAATTCCTGGTGCCTGTAGACAGCATAGAGGAACTGACAGGGATCAATTTTCTCGGGCAATTGCCCGAAAGCCTGCAAGAGCAGCTGGAGACCGTGGTAAATGCCGATGGCTGGGAGCTCCGGAACTGATCTATGACCATTCGTTCAGCCGGTTGGCATCCAGGCGGAGAAAGATAAATAACAATACCGTGAACCCCAGTAATCCCGAGCCACCATAACTGAAAAATGGCAAAGGAATACCAATGGTAGGGAGGATCCCGATCACCATGCCGATGTTGATGAAATAATGGATCAGCAAGATGGAAATTACCCCGTAGCCATACATTCGGCTGAATTGGTTCTTCTGTCGTTCAGACAGGTAAACCAAGCGCAACAACATTAAGGTAAATAGGATCACCACGGTGGCCGTGCCCAGAAATCCCCATTCTTCTCCTACAGTGCTGAAGATGTAATCCGTGTGCTGCTCGGGGACAAAGTCTCCTTTAGTCCTCGTGCCTTCGAGGAATCCTTTTCCAAAAAATCCTCCGGATTCAATAGCCTTTTCAGATTGGTAAGTATTGTAACCAATGGTCTTCTTGATCTCGGCTAGTTTTACAGGGTCCTTTTCCAAGCGGAGCCAAAGACTGAAGCGGTCCCTGTGACGCTGCTCAAATACGTTATTGAATACCAGGTCTACCGAGAGTGAGAATCCGATGGCTATGATGAAAAAAACGAAAAGCGGAATTAAAGGGATCTTCAGTTTCTTTCGCTTAAACAGGAAAACAATTCCAATCAGGAAAGAGATTCCTATGGCGACCCAGATGGTCCCGAACATCAGGGTGAAAATAAAGAGTAGCATGGCCAGGAGCGCTATACCCAAATGATAAAGCGGGAGTCCCTCCCGGAACATGACGAAAACCAGTGAAAAAAACACTAAGGCACTACCGGGGTCAGGTTGCGGGATTACCAGGAATGCGGGGATAAGGATAATGAGGAAGGCGTATAACTGGTCCTTCCAGCGTTTAATATCGGTCTGTATGTCGCTCAGGTACTTAGCAAGGGCCAAGGCAGTAGCCATCTTAGCAAATT
>JABDLH010000078.1 GCA_013003145.1 Flavobacteriaceae bacterium
TGGCCACGTAACTCTTGTAGCGGCTCCAGGCCAGCTCGTCATTTTCAAGGGCATCTTTTACTGCGCACTGTGGTTCAGCCAGGTGAAGGCAATTATTAAATTTGCAGTGTTCCTTTAATTCAAAAAATTCAGGGAAGTAATCTCCAATCTCTTCCCGTTCCATATCCACCAATCCAAAACCTTTGATCCCGGGTGTATCGATGATACGGATATCGTCTTCCAGGTCAAACATCTCCGCAAATGTAGTGGTGTGTTGTCCCTGCATGTGCTGGGCTGATATTTTAGCCGTTTTAAGAGCCAGGTCCGGGGCGATATAATTGATCAGTGTGGATTTCCCAACCCCTGAATGCCCGGCGAACATACTGGTCTTACCCTTCATCATCTCCCGAACCTTATCCACATTCTTGCCCGTCTTTGCCGAAATGCCGATACAGGTATAGCCTATATCCCTGTAGAGCGCCGCCAGGTATTTGATCTCGCCCAATTCTTCAGCTTCGTAAACATCAACTTTATTAAAAAGGAGAACAGCGGGTACATCATAGGCTTCCGAGGTGGCCAGGAAACGATCTATAAAATTGGTATAGGTCTTAGGATTGTTCAGGGTAACGATCAGGAATACCTGGTCCAGGTTGGCCGCGATAATATGGGTCTGCTTGGATAGGTTCACGGATTTGCGAATGATGTAATTCTTACGCTCTGCAATCTCTGTGATCACCCCAAAGGTTTCATCCCCCCCATCCTCCAGGATAAAGCTGACTTCGTCCCCTACGGCTACGGGATTGGTACTCTTTATCCCCTGTATCCGGAACTTTCCTTTTATACGGCAATCATAGGTTTCTCCCTCTTTGGTTTTGACGGAGTACCAACTGCCGGTCGACTTGTATACGGTCCCTTTCATGTCCCTTTTATTTCTCTGCAAAGAAACAATTTTAGCATTAAACTAAGATGTATATTTGACTGTAAATAAGCCAATTCACTTATAATTAAACAAGGAAATGAAAAAATTAATGTTATTCAGTTGCCTTTTCTTGTTGGCAGGCCTGGAAGCCATGGCCCAACAGTACAAGGTCATTACCAGTGTAGAATCTATCGTACCTAACGGGCTGGGCCGGTCACGGATCATCAATGCCCAGGAAGAGAAAGACTACAAAGAGTTTACCAGCGTACAGACCGAAGAGGACAACAGCCGGAACAAATCTGACCGCGACGAGATCCGGGTGCGGAACTTCGAGGAAACCAAGTTGCTGAACTTCTTCAACATCGGTGGTATCCGCTTCCAGAATATCGCTGCCAATGATGCTATGCTTAGCTCCATGATCAACAGCATGGTTGCTGATGGATGGGAGCTGGCCTTCGTGAGCAGTGCCGTGGAAAGCGACGCAGGTAAAGATGATGGGCAGGGAATATTCATCACCCGCTACATCTTTAAAAAGTAAGCCAAAGGATCCCCTTCCCCGGCAATATACACCGGGGAAGAAAAGGGTCCGGTAATTTAAGGGCGTACAGACATTTCCTTATTTCTGTACCACCTCTGCTTTGGCTGCATTCACGATCTTTTCCTGGTGGTTGATCGATTCCTGGTGAATCGCCTTGAACATTTTCAGCACGAATTCCTCGCTCAAACCTCTGCTTTCCCCTTCCAGGATCATTTTCCCTAAGATAGCATTCCACCGGTTGGTCTGCAGTACTGCGACATTTCGTTGTTTCTTCAGTTCCCCGATCTGGTCCGCAACCTTCATCCGTTTGCCCAGGGTTTCGATCAGCTGGTTGTCCAGGATATCGATCTGTGCACGGCAATTGCTCAGGCTGTTCTTGTATTCGGTTTCTTCATCGGTTTCTTTACGGATACGCAGGTCTTTCATGATCTGTACCAGTTTCTGTGGCGTTACTTGTTGTGCAGCATCGCTCCAGGCATTATCCGGATCGTGATGGGTCTCTATCATCAGCCCGTCAAAATTAAGATCGAGCGCCGTCTGGGAAACGTCAAAGATCATGTCCCTTTTCCCTGTAATATGAGATGGGTCGTTGATCAGGGGCAGGTCCGGGAAGCGAGTCTGTAACTCGATTGCCAACTGCCACTCCGGGATATTCCGGTACTTGGTCTTCTCGTAAGTAGAAAAGCCCCTGTGGATGACCCCCAGTTTTTTAATCCCGGCTTTATGAAGCCTTTCAACGGCACCAAGCCATAACGAGAGGTCAGGGTTTACCGGGTTCTTTACCAGGACGATCTTATCCGTGCCCTCTAATGCATCGGCGATCTCCTGTATGATGAACGGACTAACCGTAGAACGGGCACCGATCCAAAGCAGGTCTACATCGTGCTCCAGGGCGAGGTCTACATGGGCCCTGTTAGCTACCTCGGTCGCGGTCTTTAAGCCGGTCTCTTCCTTTACCTTCTTCAGCCACTTAAGTCCAATGGCGCCTACCCCTTCAAAATTCCCGGGGCGTGTACGCGGTTTCCAGATCCCGGCACGGTAATAATTAACATCGGTATCCTTGAGTTCATGAGCAATGCGCAATACCTGCTCTTCCGTTTCCGCGCTGCATGGCCCTGCGATCACAAGGGGATGTGGCAATGCCATATCATCTAACCACGTTCTTAACTCTTTTGAATTTTCCACTACATCTGATTTTAAATTGTAATTCCGTTTTTATATACATCTCCTACCGGAGCATTTTCATTATTTGGCATTATTGACGGGGATGCCATCCAGGATCTCCCTGATCTTATTAGTGTTATCCATTTCCCGGTATATCCCTTCAAAATCGTCTGCCAGCATCTGGGCTTTAAATCCCTCGAGGTTGGCAATGTATTCGTTCAGGATCTCCAGGACATATTCCTTGTTCTGCCGGAATATCGGGGTCCACATGGCCGGGGAGCTCTTTGCAAGTCGCACTGTACTTTCAAATCCACTTCCGGCCATATCAAAAATATCACGCTCGTTCTTCTCTTTTTCAATGACCGTTTTTCCCAGCATAAACGAACTGATGTGCGATAAATGGGAGACATAAGCGATATGCTTATCATGAGCGTCCGGGTTCATATACCTGATCCGCATCCCCAGATCCCTGAACAGGTCCATCTCGCGTTCCTGTAACTTGAAAGCTGTCTTCTCTACCTCGCAGATATTATTTGTTTTTCCCTGGTACAGGCCGGAGATTTCCGCCGATGTTCCTCTGAATTC
>JABDLH010000082.1 GCA_013003145.1 Flavobacteriaceae bacterium
CTCCAAGGCCTTCTTGCCATTTACTGAAGATGAGTTTCCTGGCTATTTTTAACCTGAATTCGTACCACCAGCCGTTAGCCCCGTAAGGATCGTATTGCAGCCCGAGTTCAACGGCCCAGAAAAATAACTTCTTCTTGATACCACCCAGGTCTGCTCCTTTGGCGATGATTTTGTCATACACCTTTTCCAACAGGCGGGGAACCACTGTCATCACATCCGGTTTAACTTCTTTCAGGTTGTCGCTGATAGCATCTATGCCTTCTGCAAAATAGATGGTGATACCGCAATACTGGTAGAGGTAAAGGATCATCCTTTCAAAAATGTGGCATACAGGGAGAAAACTCAGGGAGGTTGCCCCCGCTTCAAACGGGACCCGTTTCTCGCTGGCGATCACGTTAGAGACAATATTGTCATGGGATAACATGACTCCCTTGGGTTTACCCGTAGTTCCCGAGGTATAGATCAGGGTAGCCAGGTCTCCCGGTTTAACTGCATCTTTGTGCGATTCCACTTCGTCCTGGTTGCTCGTATCTTCACCCAGGCTCAACACTTCTTCCCAGTGCTTACAAGCCGGAATTTTATCAAAAGAATATATCTCCTTCAGTCCGGGAACCTGTTTCCTGACCGAATTCACTTTTTCAAAAACCTCTGCGCAAGAAACAAAACAATAGCTGGCGCCGGAATGGTTCAGTACATAGGCGTAATCTTCCTCCGAGATAGTAGGATAGACCGGAACAGTCTGCGCACCGAGTTGCAGGACCCCGATATCCATCACGTTCCATTCTGTCCTGTTGGTGAGAGAAATGATCGCAATCTTATCATCCGCTTTTACCCCCATTTTCAATAAAGCCCTGCTGATAGCATTCGCTTTGTCTATATATTCCTGGGTAGAAGTGGCGATCCAGTTACCGTTGTATTTGGTAACCAGGGACTTATCCATATTATACTTTTCCAATTGGTAATACGGGAAATCAAAGAGTCGGCTGATGGTTTGCATAGGGTAGTAAAAGATAATCCCTGCAAAATAGGAAAAGAACCGGAATTTTAAAATGACAAATGCATTTTAAAAATAAAGGAGATGCCCGGAAGGTCGATCTTCCGGGTATTTCCTTAAACTTTAATTATAGTGCTTCTATCCACTTCCTCGCATTCTCAAATGCTTTGAGCCAAGGGCTCACTTGGTCTGACTCCCTTCCGGGATAATAAGCCCAGTTCCAGGGAAAGATAGATCGCTCAATGTGGGGCATGGTCACCAGGTGGCGTCCGCTGGCATCACAAAGCATCGCGGTATTGTAATCACTCCCGTTGGGGTTGGCGGGATATTCTGAATACCCGTAACCGGCAACGATATGGTATTTATCCTCACTTTCAGGTAATATAAATTTACCTTCTCCATGGGAGATCCAGACGCCGAGAGTAGTGCCGGCAAGGTCTGATAACATGACCGAGTTATTCTCTTGTATGGTCACCGAGGTAAATGCGCTTTCGTGCTTGTGGGAGTCATTGTACGTCATTTTACCATGGGTTTCGTGTTCCGGGTACAACAGCTCTAGTTCCATGAACAGTTGGCATCCATTACAAATACCGACGGAGAGCGTATCTTGTCGCGCAAAGAAGTTGTCCAGTGCTTTCCGCGCTGTATCATTGTACTTAAACGCTCCTGCCCAGCCTTTGGCACTTCCCAGTACATCACTGTTAGAAAAACCGCCAACGGCACCGATAAACTGTATATCTTCCAGGTTCTCCCTGCCGGTCATCAGGTCTGTCATATGCACGTCCTTCACATCAAAACCTGCCAGGTACATGGCGTTAGCCATTTCTCTTTCAGAATTACTTCCTTTTTCCCTGAGTATAGCTGCTTTTGGTCTTTTGCCATCGGCCGGTCTTTTGGGCAGTTCTCCTGTGAATGCCTCCGGGAGCTTATAATTCAGGGGTTGTTGCTTGTAGTTCTTGTAACGTGTTGCTGCAAGGCCGTTCGCCGTTTGCTGATCATCCAATAAATAACTGGTCCTGTACCACTGATCCCTCAGGTCTGCAATATTGAACTCAAACTTATCCCCATGGTTGGTAATATGCATTACCGGTGAAGCTGTCGGCTCCCCGATACGATAGCATTGTATGCCCAAATCTTGCATGGTTTCCTCAAAGCCCGGCTCGTCACTTTGCAGGATCACTCCCGCATTCTCTGCGAAGAGCAGGCTGATAATATTTTTTTCCCCCAGGGGAGTCAGATCTATGTTAGCAGCTGTTCCTGTATCCGGGAAGCACATTTCCAGTAGCGTGGTGATAAGTCCTCCGGAAGCAACATCGTGCCCTGCCTGGACCTGCCCTTGAAGAATAGCGTTTTGAATTGCATTAAACGCTTTGGCAAAATGAGCACTGTCCTTTACTGTGGGGGCATCGTCTCCCACACTGTTTAACAATTGGGCAAAAGAGGAACCGCCCAGCTTGAATTGATCCGCTGAGAAATTGATATAATAAAGCGCTCCCCCGTCTTTGAGAAGCATGGGTTCAACCACCTTATTTATGTCGCTGCAGTGGCCGCTGGCCGAGATGATCACAGTTCCCGGTGATAGTACTTCACCATCTTTGTATTTCTGTTTCATGGAAAGGGAATCCTTTCCTGTGGGTACATTAATACCTAGTTCTATAGCAAATTCGGATACCGCTTCTACGGCTTCGTATAAGCGGGCGTCTTCGCCTTCATTATTACAGGGCCACATCCAGTTAGCCGATAAAGAAACAGAGCGCAGGCCTTCTTCTAAAGGAGCCCAAACGATATTGGTAAGCGCTTCTGCAATACTGTTTCGGCTTCCTGCCGCAGGATCGATGAGGGAAGAAACAGGAGAATGGCCGATAGATGTAGCTATCCCGGCGTCATTTTTAAAATCGAGTGCCATTACCCCGCAATTGTTAAGGGGTAGTTGTAAAGGCCCTACGCATTGCTGTTTTGCTACGCGACCGCCAACACAGCGATCCACCTTATTAGTAAGCCAGTCCTTACAGGCAACAGCTTCCATTTGCAACAGCTGTTCCAGGTAATGCTGAAGTTTTTCTGTACTGTAGTCAGGTGCTTTGTAATGGCGTTCCACGCTTTGATCTGTCATGATCATCTTGGGAGAGCTCCCGAACATTTCCGAAAGTTCCAGGTCCATAGGGGATTTAATTCCTTCTCCTGCTTTGAATGTAAAACGATGGTCCCCGGTTACATCACCGACAACGTACATCGGGGCCCGTTCCCGGTCAGAAATACGCTGTAACAGGTCCAGGTCTTTGGTACCCAGAACCAGTCCCATTCGTTCCTGGGATTCGTTCCCGATAATTTCTTTGGCGGAGAGGGTAGGGTCTCCCACCGGCAGCTTATCCAGTTCAATGGCACCACCGGTTTCCTCTACAAGTTCGGAAAGGCAGTTCAGGTGCCCCCCGGCCCCGTGATCGTGGATTGATACTATGGGGTTTTTCTTTCCTTCAACCATTCCGCGAATAGCGTTGGCTGCTCTTTTCTGCATTTCCGGGTTGGAGCGTTGTACCGCGTTCTGGGTGATGGCCGAACTGAAAGCACCGGTATCCGCACTGGATACAGCGGCCCCGCCCATCCCGATACGGTAGTTGTCACCCCCCAGTATTACGATCTTGTCACCCTTAGTGGGCACATCTTTCAAAGCCTGGTCTGCCTTACCATAGCCGATCCCCCCAGCCAGCATGATCACCTTATCAAAACCAAGTCTCCTGTTATCTTCTTCGTGTTCAAAGGTGAACAAGGAACCTGCGATCAGTGGCTGTCCGAATTTATTCCCGAAATCGGAAGCCCCGTTCGAAGCTTTGATCAGGATATCAAGGGGAGTCTGGTAGAGCCATTCGCGCTCTTTCATTCCATTCTCCCAGCTGCGATCTTTGGCCAGCCTGGGGTAGGAGGTCATATAAACCGCGGTTCCTGCCAGGGGTAGGGAGCCTTTACCTCCCGCCAGCCTGTCGCGGATTTCACCACCGGAACCGGTAGCTGCACCATTAAAAGGTTCTACCGTGGTGGGAAAGTTGTGAGTTTCGGCCTTTAGGGATAGCACGGATTCAAAGGGTTCCTCCGTATAGTAATCGGGCTGGTCTGCCCGGATCGGGGCAAACTGTGTGACTACCGGTCCTTTCACAAAGGCTACGTTG
>JABDLH010000085.1 GCA_013003145.1 Flavobacteriaceae bacterium
ATTCGGGCAAGCTGCCAACCCTGCCTGCCGGTAGGCAGGCGCTAACCCGCCCGAACGTGCCGTTCGGTACGGGCGGGCCGCTAACCGCTAACCGCCAACCAATTCCCCTTGCCGCCAATTCCAAAAAAACCTACCTTTAATTCACTGCTATGGACGACCCGATCATTCTACATTTTAATCCCGGTGAAAGCCCGGAAAAGGGAGCAAAGCGACTTGCCCTCTTATTACTGGACCATGCTGAACATTTCCTGCAGCATGCCGAATCTTTAGATGTCGGGCTACACGAAACCCGTAAGGATATTAAAAAACTAAGAGCTCTGCTTCGACTGGTGCGCTCCGGGATGAATGAAGAAACCTATAAGAATGCCAACCGGGCCCTAAGGGATGCAGCAAGACTGCTGTCTGACGCAAGGGACAGTGCTGTACTGGTCGAATCGATTAGCTTGCTTGGAGAAAGACATCCCGACATTTTCCACGATAAGGGATTCCAGGAAATGAGGGAGCAATTACAGAGCAGGCACCAACAGCAGCTCAATATCATCAGATCACACAGGACCACAGAGCAAGTGCTGATGGTCATAAAAGCCATTAAGGAGACGGTGCACCGGTGGAACCTGGAACACGAAGATTTCAGTGCCTTTTCTGCCGGAATTGTAAAAGCTTACGGCAGGGGAATGACCAACAGGGGAGTGGCCAGGGAGGATACCACTCCAGAACATTTGCACGAATGGCGTAAAAGAGTGAAAGATCTCTACTACCAGTTGGGCTACATGCAGATGATATGGCCACCGGTTATGTTGGCTTGGGAAACCGCGTTGGGTGAACTGTCCGATTTATTAGGCTTGGATCATGACCTGGCTGTATTACAACAAATCTTGAAATCTGAAGAAAGTACTGCGACCAACCTCTCCGGGCACCGGCTCCTGGCAGGATTGGTACATGAAGAACGCAGCAAGCTTCAAACCCAAGCCTGGTCCCTGGGGCGAAGACTTTATGCGGAAACTCCGGATCAATTTGTTGCCCGGCTACACGCATACTGGGAGGCGATGAAAGGAAACAATTCAGGTTTCGAGCTTCGAAATGCGATACCTGGGAATTCTGAGGATACCTCAAGTTAAATTATTTCTTTCCCAAACCCCAAACCCCAAACCCCTCGATCATATCCGCGCAGTGGATGAAAGAATACGGATACTCCAATTCTGTCTTTTTCCTTACTTTTAAAACTTACTATTCACGAAAAACCACTCTATGAAAACTATTGCATTCAGGCTCAGCGCATTAATGCTGCTCCTTATGCTGTTGCCGTTCTCCCTCTCGGCACAGAAAAGAAAAAAACATCAATCTCAAACAGATCAATATCCCCAGGAATTATACTCCAGCATGGAATACCGTTTGCTAGGCCCATTCAGGGGTGGCCGATCGGCTGCAGTGACCGGGGTACCCGGGCAGCCGGATCTTTTCTATTTTGGCGCTGCCGGCGGTGGTGTCTGGAAGACTACTGACGGAGGAAATTCATGGAGCAATATCTCTGATGGTTATTTTGGAGGGAGTATAGGTTCTGTGGCCGTGGCCGATTCTGATCACAACGTGATCTACGTTGGTGGCGGGGAGAAGACCGTCCGGGGGAATGTTTCTTCGGGATACGGAGTCTGGAAGTCTGTAGATGCAGGGAAGACCTGGAAAAGCATGGGACTGGATAAGAGCAGGCATATATCGCGCATGCGCATCCACCCGGACAATCCTGATATTGTATATGCTGCCGTAATGGGCAACATCTATAAAGCTACAGATGAGCGAGGAGTTTATAAAACCACCGATGGGGGTAAAACCTGGAATAAGATACTTTTTGCTAATGATATGGCCGGTGCAGTAGACCTGATCATTGATCCTACCAACCCTCGCAATTTATACGCCAGTACCTGGAGAATACAACGTACACCTTATAGCCTGAGTAGTGGAGGAGAAGGATCTGCCCTGTGGAAAAGTACAGACAGTGGCGAGAATTGGGAAAGAATATCGGACAACAAAGGTTTCCCGCAGGATACCCTGGGGATCATAGGAGTTACCGTTTCTCCCAAGAATGGGGACCGGGTATGGGCCATAGTTGAAAATAAGGAGAAGGGTGGACTCTATCGTTCTGACGATGCCGGTAAAACCTGGAGCCAGGTGAACGATGAACGTAAGCTAAGACAACGAGCCTGGTATTATACCCGTGTATATGCCGATAGCGAAGATGAGGACAAGGTTTACGTCCTCAATGTACGCTACCACAGGTCTACCGATGGGGGTAAAACCTTTGAAACCTTTAACGCGCCTCACGGGGATCACCACGATCTGTGGATCGCACCGGAAGATTCACAAAGGATGATCATAGGGGATGACGGGGGTGCACAGGTTTCCTATGACGGTGGGGAAAACTGGAGTACCTACCACAACCAACCCACCGCTCAATTCTACAGGGTGACCACCGATAATGCATTCCCGTACCGCATTTATGCTGCCCAGCAGGATAACAGCACCATCCGGATTAA
>JABDLH010000091.1 GCA_013003145.1 Flavobacteriaceae bacterium
TTGAAGTACTGGTTTTTGAAAACAACCTGGATGTAGCAGAACGTATCCTGGATGATCTTCAGCTGCTCGATAGCGGAAACGAAGAGATCTATATACAGCGTGCCAACATCTACTCCAAAAAGGACAATCACGAGGCTGCCGTGCTTTTGTTGCACCAGGCACTTGAAATGGCCGAAGAGAGTTTTGACATCTATTCCCTGTTGGGGATGGAGTACCTCTTTATGGACGATTTTCAGCAGGCCAAAGTCAATTTTATGAAATGCGTTGCCTTTGATGAGGAGGATTATTCCTCACTTTACAACGTGATCTATTGCTTTGAATTCCTGGAAGATTACGAAGGTGCGATACAATACCTCAATAATTTCCTGGAGCGCAACCCCTACTGCCAGGTAGCCTGGCATCAACTGGGAAAACAATATTTTACCGTGGGTATGTACCCGGAAGCGTTGACATCATTTGACTTTGCTGTCATCTCTGACGATACCTTTATCGGCGCCTATTTTGAAAAAGGAAAGGTCCTTGAAAAACTGGGTAAATACGAGGAGGCCATCGAGAATTACGAAACCACCATCGCTATCGATGATCCTACCTCCCATGCCTACCTGCGTATCGGGAAATGCCATGAAAAACTCCGCAACGAGGATATGGCCAAATACTATTACTATAAAACCGTACACGAGGATCCTTTGCTGGATAAAGGATGGTTGGCCATAACCCAGTACTATTACAGGCATGCCGATTATGAAAGGGCGCTCTACTACATCAATAAAGCGATCAATATTGATGAGGAGAATCCCCTCTACTGGAAGAAGTGTGCCAAGATCCATGCTGCCCTGGGCAACCTTGACGAAGCCGATTTTTCCTTTAAACAGACGGTAGATCTTGGCAACTACGAACTAGAGACCTGGATGCAATGGTCCAGGGTGGTCAGGAATAACGAGGAAGCCGAAGCAGCGGTCCAGATCCTGAAACAAGGTTTGGAGTTCTTCCCGGAAGCCACGGAATTAGAATATATGCTGGCCGGCGTTTTACTGTTGACCGATCAACCGGCTAAAGCGCGGAAACTGTTTATCAAAGCTTTGCGACAGGATATCAGCAAACTCACCTTTTTCCAGGGAGAGTACCCTGCCGTTTACCATTCAGATTGGGCACAAAACATAATTACGGATATTAAGAAAGCTTCCGAATAAAAAACTACTTTTGTTTTTTATTTTTTATGGGAGAACGAAACCGCATCCAGTATACCGTATTAATTTTAAAAGGAATGGCCATGGGGGCCGCCGATGTAGTACCCGGAGTATCCGGAGGAACCATTGCCTTTATCTCCGGTATCTACGAAGAACTTATCACCTCGATTAATAATATTAACCTCTCATTGTTCCGCACCTGGCGCAAGGACGGTTTTATGGCTTTCTGGCGCCAACTAAATGGAGGTTTCCTGTTAGCCATTTTTTCCGGCATCCTGATCAGTGTTGCCTCTTTAGCGAAGATGATCAGCTGGCTGTTGGAGAACCAACCCATACTCTTGTGGTCGTTCTTCTTTGGTTTAGTACTGGCAAGTGTAATAATCGTCGCCAGGGCTATTGAAAAATGGACCTTGGCCAAGATCCTCTTCCTGCTTGCAGGTGCAGCTTTAGCCTGGTATATCACTTCTCTCCCACCCATAGAAGACACTGCGAGCCTTCCATTCTTGTTCTTATCGGGAGCATTGGCTATCTGCGCGATGATCCTTCCCGGGATTTCAGGCGCATTTATTCTTGTACTTTTAGGTTCCTACAAAACCGTTTTGGATGCCGTCCACGAAAGAGAACTGGGCCTGATCATGACCGTTGGGATCGGAGCGATCTTCGGCATACTCAGTTTTGCCCGCGTCCTTAAATGGATGTTCAGCCATTATAAGGACCTAACCCTTACCCTACTGACTGGTTTTATTTTAGGCAGCCTCAATAAGATCTGGCCGTGGAAAGAGGTGCTGGAAACCAAGGTATATGGCGAAAAGGTCGTTGCCGTTGCCGAACAGAATGTATCCCCGATGTCTTATAGCGGTGACAACCAATTCCTTTTTGCAATCGCACTGGCTATCCTTGGTTTTTCCCTTATTTTTATACTCGAAAAATTAGCAGCCCGAAATTAAGCCTTCTGCCCCTATGTACGAACCCAGGACAATATCAGACCGGTTCTTCTTATTCATCAAGGGACTATGCATGGGTGCTGCCAACAAGGTGCCCGGGGTCTCCGGTGGAATCGTAGCTTTTGTGGCAGGGTTTTACGAAGAATTCATCTATTCCCTGCAAAAGATCAACCTCAAGGCTTTTAAACTGCTATTAGGCGGAAGATTCAGAAGTCTCTACAGGTATATCAACGGGCCTTTCCTCAGCCTTATCATCTTTGGCATGCTGGTAAGTTATTTCAGTGTATCCAAATTGCTGGATTATTTCCTGGAGACCAAAGAACTGTTTGTCTGGGCTTCATTTTTTGGGATGATCATTGGTTCTATATACTTTATTTCAAAAGATTTTGAACACTGGAACAGGAAAACCGTAATGGCCGGGATCATCGGGCTATTGGCAGGTATCTCTATCAGTTTTTTAAATCCGGCTACAGAGAACGATAATCTCTTTTTCATTTTCCTCTGTGGTATTATCAGTGTATCAGGGATGACATTACCAGGACTGTCGGGATCTTTTATTCTTATCCTTCTTGGTAACTACGTATTACTCATCGTAGATTCGGTCAATGCGTTGTACGATACCTTTGACGAAATCCTGAGAGGCGATTTTAGTTTTATACAGGACAAAGAACGTTTAAATACCCTACAGATACTCGCGGTGTTTACGGCTGGATCCGCTACCGGCCTGGTTTCGCTTTCCCACCTGCTCGGCTATGTCTTGAAACATTATAAGCATGTGACCACTGCAGTTATCATCGGGTTCATCACCGGCTCACTAGGGGTGGTATGGCCCTGGAAAAAAACGGTTATACAGACTAGCGCAGAAGGAAATATCATGTACGATTCTAACGGGGATCCTATCATACTGAACTACGAGAGATACCTCCCGGACCCGGCATTGGCAGAGACCTGGTGGGCTGCACTCTTCATTATTTTTGGAGTACTAATCCTCCTCGGACTAGACTGGTACGGGAAAAACAGGAAGAGCGATGCATAAATTTGGTCTGGTCGGAAAAAACATCGAATATTCATTTTCCAGGAAATATTTCTCGGAGAAATTCAGCCGCTTAGGGCTGGCAGATCATCACTATGTGAATTTCGACCTGCCTGGGCTGTCAGAAATCGAAACTTTATTGCAGAATCCGGGCGATGTTAAAGGTCTCAATGTAACTATACCCTATAAAGAGGCAGTTCTACCCTTATTATCCTCAGTAGATCCCGAAGCCAAAAAAATCGGGGCAGTGAATACCATCAAATTCACGGCAAAGGGTACCATGGGCTATAATACGGATGTTTATGGGTTCAGGGCCTCCCTGCTCCCCCATTTAAAATCAACTCACAAAAATGCACTGATCTTAGGAACCGGCGGTGCCTCAAAAGCTGTTGCCTACGTACTTGATGAGCTGGGTATTACCTATACTTATGTTTCCCGAAACCCAATGGAAGGTCAATACCATTATACAGACTTAGACCAACAGCTCATATCCAAAACTACCTTATTGGTCAATTGCACTCCCCTGGGTACTTACCCGGAAGTAGACCGTAAACCCCAGATACCCTACGAAGCTATTGGAGAGCATCACCTCTTATTTGACCTGATTTACAACCCGGAAATCACCGCTTTTATGGCAGCCGGACAAGAAGGTGGAGCCGCTACCCTCAATGGCTATGAAATGTTGAAACTCCAGGCTGAAAAAGCCTGGCAGATCTGGAATTCCTGAACCCCTTAGGCTCTTCCCGAAACTGCGGTTAGATAAAAAGTTCTTGCTATACCTTTGCAGAATGCGGGCTTGTTATTATCTTAGATAAGCAATCATACTAATGAGGCGCTTTAAACATCCAGATTATGTTGGAAGAGCAGAAGGACAAACTACAGGATGCTGTAGGGGGAAACGAAAAATCAGGAACTACCGGCACCGAAACAAGCCAGGAGAAAAGCACTGAAGACTTACCCGAAAAGGAGCATTCTCAGGACACTCTAGAAGAAGAAAATGCCGAAGAGCAGCTTGCTTCCGATGAGTCGAATGATAGTGAACTACAGGAAGAAATAGACGAATCTAACGCAGAAGATGCTGAGGACGAGGATAACCATCAAAGGCATCATATTCCTATCCTGGATTACCACGAGATGTCTATGGAAAATCTTGTGGGTGAATTACAGCGCCTGGTACGTAACGAAAAAGTACAGGCCATCCGGAAACATGTGGAGGGCATAAAAACCGAGTTTGACCTCAAATTCCAGGATTTCTTAGAAGAGAAGAAAGAGGATTTCATCAGTAAAGGTGGAAACGAGATCGATTTTAAATACAATTCGGTTACCAAGCGGCAATTTAACGAGGTCTACGCCGATTACAGGGAAAAGCGAAATCAGTATTACAAAAATCTTGAACAGAATTTAAAGACCAACCTTCATAACAGGCTGGAGATCATTGAAGAGCTCAAAAGTCTGGTCAATGTGGAAGAGGATATCAATACCACCTACAAAAACTTCAAAGAGTTGCAGGAGCGCTGGCGTAATGCCGGTCCGGTACCGCGAAGCAGTTATAACGATGTGTGGCGCACCTATCACCACCACATCGAAATCTTTTATGACTTCTTACACCTGAACAGGGAATTACGAGATCTGGATTTTAAGCACAACCTGGAGGAAAAATTAAAACTTATTGAACGGGCTGAAAAGCTCGCTGAAGAACCAGACCTGAATAAGGCATTCCGGGAACTGCAGACCCTTCATAAAATCTGGAAAGAAGACATCGGACCTGTCGACCAGGAACATCGTGAAAAAATCTGGGAGCAATTCAGTACGGCTACAAAGGCTATGCACCAGAGAAGGCAGGACCACTACAAGGAGCTTGACAAGGTCTATGAAAAAAACCTGGAGAAGAAGGAGGAACTCATTGCAAAAATAGCTCATATAGCTGATAATGTCGCCAACAACCACAGGGCTATCCAACAGCAGATCAAAGAAGTGGAATCTTTAAGGGAAGCCTTTTTTAAAGCGGGTAAGGTACCCCAGAAGGTCAATGAGGCTACATGGTCTAAATTCAAGACCGCGGTCCGTGGCTTTAACCGTAATAAGAATGCCTATTATAAGAATCTTAAAAAGGAGCAGCAGGAAAACCTGGATAAGAAAAGGGCCCTCTTAGCCCTGGCCGTAGAACTGAAAGACAGTGAGGATTGGGATCAGACCACCCCGGAGATGAAACGGATACAGAATGAATGGAAAAAGATCGGCCATGTTCCTCGGAAATACTCTGATAGTATATGGAAAGAGTTTAAAACCGCCTGTAACCATTATTTTGACCGCTTACATGCCAGGAAGAATAAGGATCATAGAAAAGAGGCTGAAAACTACGAGAAGAAGAGTGCTTGCCTGGAGCAATTAAGAGAATTCACACTTTCCGGGGACCGGGATAAGGATATAGAAACCATTAAAGGCTTTGTCACGGAATGGAAGTCTCATGGAAGGGTTCCTTTCAACAAGAAAGGAATTACCAATAAGTTTAATAAGATCCTTGATGCGCTTTTCAGGAAACTCGATATTTCCCAGCAAGAAGCAGAACTGCTCAAGTACGGGAATAAAATACAGCAACTGGCAAAAACCGAAGATGAAGATGCGCTCTATAAAGAACGCACTTTTATCCGGAGGAAGATCTCTGATGCCAAAGATGAAATTCGCCAGTTGGAAAATAACCTGCAGTTCTTTTCAGGGGCGACAGACAGCAATCCCCTGGTCCAGGAAGTAGTACAGAATATTGAAAGGCACAAAGAAGCCCTTGCTACATGGAAGACCAAGCTGAAGAAACTGAATATCTTACAAAACGACCTGATCCGCGCTGCTGAATCCGAAGATGAAGAAACAGATGATTCCGAAGAATAAGGAATTGGCAAGATGCTTTCCTCGATTTTATTTTCCTACGATAGTTTTGTAGGAAAAGCCTACGGCGCTGCTTTTTGGAGCTAACAATTCCTTCGAAACCAAACAACTTTTTCCCACCTCCGCACTTATTTTTGTACTTCTAATAGCGTAAGCCGCAGCCTATGATTGAAAATTCTAAGGATCAATTCCCCAAAACCGCCTCAGGTATTAATGGCCTGGACGAGATTATGATGGGAGGATTCCCCGCCGGGAGACCAGTACTGATATGTGGTGGTGCCGGGTGCGGTAAAACCCTGTTTGGCGTACAGTTCCTGGTTAACGGTATTCTAAATCATGATGAACCGGGAGTTTTTATGAGTTTTGAAGAGACTGCCAAGGACCTGAGTATGAATGTAAAATCTCTGGGCTTTGACCTGGATGAATTACAGGAATCAGGAAAACTTAAGGTAGATCATGTACGTATAGAACGTTCAGAGATCGAGGAGACGGGAGAATTTGACCTGGAAGCAATATTTATACGGCTGAACCACGCTATAGATAGTGTAGGTGCCAAGAGGGTGGTTTTAGACACTGTTGAAGCCCTATTTGGCGGGATAGAGAATGATGGCATCCTCAGGGCGGAATTAAGAAGACTTTTCAGTTGGCTTAAAGAGAAGGGGGTCACCACCGTGATCACCGGGGAGCGAGGGAAACAGAGTTTTACGAGACAGGGTCTGGAAGAATATGTTTCTGACTGCGTTATTTTACTCGATTTCAGGGTGATAGACCAGATCGCGACCAGAAGGTTGCGGATTGTTAAATATCGTGGTTCCATGCATGGCACCAATGAATATCCATTTCTCATCAATGAGGACGGAATATCAGTGATCCCGGTAACGTCGTTGAATCTCACTTATGGTTCGTCCAGGGAGATTGTTTCCACCGGGTTGACACAATTGGATGATTCCCTGGATCATGGCGGTTTTTACCGTGGCAGCAGTACGCTGATCACCGGATCTGCCGGAACTTCCAAGACTATAATGGCAGCTCATTTTGCTATGGCCTCTATAGCCAGGCAAGAACCGGTATTATACTTTTCCTTTGAAGAATCACCGGATCAACTGGTCCGGAATATGGAAAGTATAGGGATCGATTTTAAGCCACACCTGGATTCAGGTCTGCTGCAAATTAAAGCATCACGGCCTTCACTACAGGGGCTGGAAATGCACCTGATCCGTTTCTACAATGCCGTGGAGGAACTTAAACCCAGGACGGTTATCGTGGATCCCATCAGCAGTCTTATCACCATTGGAAGCAGTAGCGAGGTACGGGCAATGCTCATCCGTTTACTGGACACTTTAAAGAACAAGCAGATCAATGCGGTATTTACCGCACTGACACAAGCTAACTTTAAGGATAAAGGAGACTTGACAGTGGAGGCCATCTCTTCATTGTCTGACGCCTGGATCGATCTGAATAATAACCGGAAAAACCGGAGACAGCACCGTACCATGAGAATTGTAAAAGCCCGGGGGATGGGTCATAATCCCGAAGCCCAGGAATTTATGATCACAGATAACGGGTTCCGGTTTACCATACCAACAGAACACATGACCGATACCACCAATTAATTTAGGTAATTCATGAAAAAAGAAAAAAAATGGGAATTACGCCTTTACATTGCGGGGCAAACTCCTAAATCGATAGTTGCTTTTGAAAACATTACAAAATATTGTAAAAAGCACCTTACCGACAATTACAATATTGAGATTGTAGACCTGCTGGAAAATCCACAATTAGCTGAAGGAGACCAGATCTTTGCTATACCGACCTTGGTAAGAAGGGTGCCTGAACCACTTAGGAAGATTATTGGAGATCTTTCTAATGAAGAGAAGGTCCTGGTTGGTCTCAATATCAGACCACTTGATAAATGAGAATACTGAGTAAAATACAAGGATTTTATCAGGCCTTAGTCAACCAATTTTGTGCCGGTATATCACCGGGAGGGGGCTGCTATACCTTGGATAATCTCACTTCACCACAAGTACCCTCGATTAAAAACGACTTACTTTCCTTTTTTTTCGATTTCCTCTTTCCTTCCCAGCAACAGTTCAGACATACTATTCCTAGACCAAGTGCAGTAGTAATTTTAAGAATTTCATCATTCTATACTAAATGACGAAAAAAAGTGCCTCAAGAGATCGACTGATAGAACGCATCCAGGAATTAGAAATTCGGTTGGAGGAGTCTAACCAATTGGTAAACGCCATCAAATCCGGAGAAGTCGATGCTTTTGCGATTAATAATAAAACCAATGAAGAGTCTGAGATCTTCACCCTGCAATCGGGGGATCATGCCTTCCGTGTACTCGTAGAAGAGATAGGAGAAGGTGCTTTAAACGTTACTGAAGACGGAATTATTTCTTTTGCTAATCCTCACCTATTAAAGGTATTTAACCTGAGCAGGGATAAAATTGTTGGTAATTCCCTGTTCGAATTTATTCATCCTGATTCACGTGAAAAGTTCAGGCATATGTTCAAAAAAGCACTAAGGGGACAGGCCAAGGGGGAAGTGTTTTTACGAGTAGGGCAAGAGCGAAGACCTGCGCTGGTTTCCATGACATCACTGCAGCCTAAATTATCGACCATAGGGATCATCATGACCGATCTCACCGATTTCAAGAATAAAGAAAAACTGATACTGCAGTACCAACAGAACCTGAAATTAAAGAACAAGGAACTCAGCACTACCAACAAGGAATTGGCTTCCTTCGTATATATTGCCTCCCATGATCTACAGGAACCCCTTAGGAAGATTCAGACTTTCATCTCCCGTTTAGAAGATAAAGAAACATCTAACCTGAGTAGCCGGGGTGAAGATTACTTTCAACGGATTACGCAGGCCGCTACCAGGATGCAGAACTTGATTGAAGATCTCCTGGATTATTCCAGGGCTTCTAACGAAAACAAGGTCTACGAGAAGACAGACATGAACGACATTGTCAACGAGGTGCTGAACGATCTTCATATGCAGATCGAAAAAGCGGGGGCAGAGATAGAGGTTAGTGAGCTTTGCGAAGCCGAAGTAATTCCATTCCAATTCAAGCAATTAATACTGAACCTCGTCAGCAATTCATTGAAGTTCACGGTTCCCGGAAGGACACCCCATATCCGGATCCACAGTGAAATACATTCTCAGAGACCGGATGGTTTAAGAAGACTCCCTAAGAAAAATTACTATTGCAACCTTCGTATCTCCGATAACGGGGTTGGTTTCTCACAGAAATACAGCGATAAACTATTCGAATTATTTCAGCGTCTTCACAGCAGGGACGAGTATGAAGGCACAGGTATTGGCCTGGCCATCGTTAAGAAGATCGTGGAAAACCACAATGGACTGGTCTATGCAGATGGCAAGCTAGGAGAAGGTGCCACCTTCAGCATCTGGTTCCCCACGAACTAGCCTGCCCCCGCCCCAAAATTATTCCTTAGCGTTTCAATGCTAAAAAATTTGTAACATTGATAGGATAATACTCTTCCTATGAACTTACCTATACCAAAAATCACCGCACTTTTCTGTCTTTTCACAACTGTCGTAATGTCTCAAGGGGAAATATCACCAAAGAAGCAGGCCGTACTGAACTCCGTTGAAAGCCACCAGCAATCCCTGATCCGGATGAGTGATTCTATCTGGAAGTATGCAGAAACAGCAATGAAAGAATACCGCTCCGCAGAGATCCTGGCCGATTATGCCGAAAAAAACGGCTTTAAGGTACAGAGAGGCGTGGCAGAAATACCTACTGCATTCATCGCTTCTTACGGGAGTGGAAAGCCGATCATAGGGATCATGGGTGAGTATGATGCATTACCCGGTTTATCCCAGCAGGCTTCACCAGAGAAAGCTCCGCTTAAACCGGGTGCCGCAGGTCATGGATGTGGTCACAACATGTTTGGCCCTGGAAGCCTTGGAGCTGCCATTGCCATCAAGGAGCTGATAACGAAGGGGGAATTAGAAGGTACCATCCGGTTCTATGGAACCCCGGCAGAAGAAGACCTGGCGGGTAAAGTTTATATGGCCAGGGCAGGGCTCTTTGACGATCTCGATGTCTGCCTGGACTGGCACCCCGATTACCAGAATAAAGCTGGGACACAAAGCTCACAGGCCGTGACTGATTATACGGTCACTTTTAAAGGTAAAAGTGCTCACGCCGCTGCAGATCCCTGGAATGGGAGAAGTGCTCTGGACGCTGCAGAATTTTTCACGACAGGAATCAATGCACTCAGGGAACACGTAAAGCCTACAGTCCGCATGCATTATGTATATACTAAGGCCGGAGATGTGCCTAACGTAATTCCCGAAGAGGCAGCAGTTTGGATCTGGATCAGGGACTCTAAAAGAAGTGGGGTTGCAGAAGTCTCGGAACGGATGAAGGAGATCGCCAAAGGAGCGGCAATGATGGCCGGGGTAGAACAGGAAGTGAGCCTTAACAACGGCCTTTACGAGATATTGGTGAATGAAAGGGGTGCCGAGGTATTACAGGACAATATGGAATTGGTAGGTCCCATTACCTATACAGCCGACGAACAGGCATTTGCAGACGCTATCATGAAGTCCTACGGAATTGAACCCCAAGGGTTGGACGGAGAAATCCAGGAACTTGAGCCCCATAAAGCATTACAGGGAGGAGGTTCAACAGATGTTGGGGACGTCAGTTACATTGTTCCGGAGATATCCCTCTTGGCTACCACAGCACCCTATAAATCTCCCTGGCATTCCTGGGTTGTCGTTGCATGCGGGGGTATGAGTATCGGTCACAAAGGAATGCTCTTTGCGGCAAAAACTTTAGGACTGACTATGGTTGACCTGTTTGAAAAAGATACGATCAGAAAAGAGATCCGTGAAGAATTTATCCGGAGAAAAGGCGATGAGACCTGGGAAGCCATGTTGCCCGACGGCCCACCACCGGTTCCGCCAAGGAAAGATTAGCTCTATGATTCTCAAGTAGGAAAGCATAATACTCCCGGATTAACTATCAAGACCAAAACAATTTGGGATAACACCCGTATTTCTGCAGTATTTGCAGTAGTATGGTACAAAATTTCCGGGGGCATGAAAAAAATTATTGCGATACTTCTGATCGTCATTCTTTTATTTATAGGCTTATTATATCTCTCACTTCACAGCACCTCTGAGGTGCAAGCCAGGAGTGTTATCCTGGATCCCGATCCGTCAGAAAATATCAACTTCAGGAATTACGATTCAGTCACCCTGATGGCCACAGATCTATATAAGGCAAATGGTCTGAAAAAATTAATGCAGGGTAGGCAGTATCGCGATGCCTGGGCCAGCCCGGTTACCGTACCTATAGTTTTCCTGGATACCCTTATGGGTGGCATGAAGATCATCGAAGAAGGTGGGGGAAAGCAAACGCATTCATTAGAAATTGAATCGCCAACCGGGGTAAGGTACTCCCTGAGAAGTATTACCAAAAACCCGCAGCCCCTGGTCCCGGAAATCGCTGAGAAACTTGGATTGAAAAACATCATAATAGACGGCGTAAGTGCGCAGCATCCTTATGCCGCGATCGTCGTTGCAGCACTGGCAGAGAAAGCGGGGCTTTTACACACCCACCCAAAGGTCTATTTTGTGCCAAATCAGCCCCTTTTGGGATCGTTAAATAAGAAATACGGGAACCGGCTTTTCTTGCTGGAATACGAAACGGAGGGTCTCACCAATTGGACTACGCTGGAAGATGTAGTAGAAATCCTGGATACCGAGGATTTGCAGGAACTCAAGGTAGAATCTGCAAGAGCGGTAGAGATCAATAAACCAATCCTGGTAAGGGCACGTTTATTTGATCTCCTCATCGGAGACTGGGATCGGCACGCAAAGCAATGGGGTTGGGTGGTACAGGATACCCCTGAAGGATATTTCGCCACTCCCCTGCCCGGGGACAGGGATAACGCCTTCTTTCACTTAGGGGGGATAGTGCCAACGATCATCTCTAATCGTTTCTTCCTGCCTAAGGTGCAACCACTGGACAAGGAGGTTGATCATATGCCCGGCCTTGTCATGGAATTCGATCGATTCTTCCTCCTCAAAATTCCGAAGGAGGTCTTCCTGCAAGAGGCCCGGTATTTGCAAAATGAGCTCACCGATAAAGCCATCCGGGAATGCTTTGCCCGCTGGCCGGAAAATATACACCGTCTCAACGCGGAAGAGATCACTGAGAAAGTGATATCAAGGCGGGATCAACTACAGGAATTAGCCCTATCCTTTTACGAGGCCATACAGGAGATAGGTCCTATAACCGAACCCCTGAAAGGTTCAGAAGACAGCCGGGCAGGAACAAAATTGCTTCCGTGTTTTGAATGTCACTGAAGGTATTTTCCTGAATAAAAAAAGCGAGCTGAACAGCTCGCTTTTATCTTTATATAATAATCGTTCTTACTTGGCTACATTGACAGCCCGCGTTTCACGGATCACTGTTACCTTAACCTGCCCCGGGTAGGTCATATCGGTCTGAATCTTCTGAGAGATTTCAAACGAGAGCTGAGAAGCTTTCTCGTCGCTCACCTTTTCACTTTCCACTATCACTCTTAACTCTCTCCCGGCCTGGATGGCATAAGCTTTCTGAACCCCTCCGAATCCAAAGGCAATATCTTCGAGATCTTTCAGTCTTTGGATATAGGAATCCAGAACCTGTCTCCTCGCGCCCGGTCTTGCACCGCTGATCGCATCACAGACCTGAACGATGGGTGAAATCAATGTTTTCATTTCAATCTCATCGTGGTGAGCACCAATGGCATTGCACACATCAGGTTTCTCACCATATTTTTCGGCCCATTGCATCCCCAGTATAGCATGAGGGATTTCTACTTCGGCTTCGGAGTTCGGAACTTTCCCGATATCGTGTAAGAGTCCTGCTCTTTTAGCCATCTTTGGATTCAGCCCTAATTCGGCTGCCATTATACCGCACAGTTTTGCCACCTCACGAGAGTGCTGTAATAGGTTCTGCCCGTATGAAGAACGGTATTTCATACGGCCTACAGCTTTGATCAGTTCCGGGTGAAGACCATGAATTCCAAGGTCTATGACAGTTCGTTTCCCTACCTCGGCAATTTCCTGTTCTATCTGCTTTTCAGTCTTCTGTACCACTTCTTCAATCCTGGCCGGGTGAATCCTGCCATCTGTAACCAGTTTGTGCAGGGAGAGCCTGGCCACTTCTCGTCTGACCGAATCAAAACAGGAGAGGATGATAGCCTCGGGGGTATCATCAACGATGATCTCTACTCCCGTAGCTGCTTCCAGGGCGCGGATGTTACGGCCTTCCCGGCCGATGATCCTACCTTTAACGTCATCCGATTCCAGGTTAAAGACAGAGACGCAATTTTCCACGGCCTCTTCCGTACCTATCCTCTGTATCGTATTAATAATGATTTTCTTTGCTTCTTGCTGTGCCGTTAGCTTAGCCTCTTCCATGGTGGATTGCATAAAGGCCATAGCATCGGTCTTCGCTGTTTCTTTCAGGGATTCCAGGAGCTGGCTTTTTGCTTCATCAGCTGAAAGACCGGAGATGACCTCTAGCTGCTGTACCTGGCTCTTATGTAGCTTATCGAGCTCTGATTGTTTCTTTTCAATAAATTCGGACCGGTGATCAACCTCTTTGATCTTCTGTTCCAGCTGATCATTGAGTTTCTTGCTTTTCCCCAGCTCGTTACTGATCTGGGACTCTTTATCGCGGGTGCGCTTTTCGGCTTCGGCAATCTTCTTATCCTTAGAAATGATCACTTTCTCATGTTCCGCTTTCAGCTCGAGGAATTTTTCTTTTGCCTGGAAAATCTTATCCTTTTTAATGCTTTCCCCTTGCTTAGAGGCATCTTTAAGAATGTCTGCGGCCTCTTTTTTTGCATTGGCTATTGTCTTGGAAGCTTTGCCTTTCTCTATCAACTTAGCCAAGAGAAACCCGAGGATCAACCCTCCCAGCACTCCGATAATAATTGTAGTAATATCCATTTTAGTTTGTTTTGTTTGCCCCCACATTTCTGAAGGGAATACTATTGTACCGCTTGCCTCCGGCATTTTTAATGGCAGTGAACCTTTGAGCGCTAAACAAAAAAAGCCCACATTGATGGGAAGTTTTGTACAAACTCCGATAAACAGGTTTAGGGCTAACAGGCTGATCAAGGATCCTTTCTAGAAGGCTTGCTTTTACAACCTAAACTCACCCTTTTTAAACTAATTAGTGTTGAGTTTGTCAAAAATAAATTACCAATGTGGGCAGTAACTTTACGTATGTAAAAGAACTTATTTTATGCTTAAGTGAGAATTCACAAGGTCGTTCAGTGCTTTTAGGCGTTCTGTAACGTCCTTAGTGTCTTCATGATTTTCTATTCCGCGCTGCTCGATTTTCGAGGCAAACTGCAAGGCACACATGGCCAGGACATCCTGTTTGTCTCTCACGGCGTAATTCTGCTCAAATTTTTTAGCGAGTTGCTCAATATTCTTAGCTGCCTTACGCAACCCCTCTTCCTGATTCGGATCGATGGTCAAAGGGTATACTCTGTCCGCTATAGAAAGCTTTATTTTAAGCTTCTCTGCCATATATTCGAGATGTCATTACTCAGCCAACTGTTCAATACAATAGTCCAGTTCCCTGATCAATGAATTTATTTTGAGCTTAGCTTCAGTTTTGTTTGTATCACTGCCCAGCATAGAATTCGCGAGTTTCAGGGCTTTGTACTTCTCCTCCCAGGCCATGACTGAGTTCTGGATAGTGTCTCGCTCAGCGGCAAGATCATTTAATTCTCCTTCCAATCTATTATTGGCTTGGCTCAGCAACTCTATTTTATGTAGCAGTTTGCTGATCTTGTTTTCAAGAGAATCAACGATCTCAACCAATTCACTCATTTGCAGAATTCCATGCGTTCAACACAAAGTTAACATACCTGCATCGGATGCGCAATAGTTTTAAGAATTATTATTAGGAGCTTACCGGCCTGTAAATGGGCTGTTATTCCTAGCATTTTCTTGCACATCCAGAGAGCCTGACCTTCAATCGGCTAGCCTCTTATCTCCTTTCTAAAACAAAACATTAATTCCTCTTAAAAAATTTGTAATCACAGCTCAGCCCCCGATATTCATATACTCACCGCCAACTCCGTTCCAAAAAATTTAAAATGGCACGATCTTAGAACAAATTTTAATCACGATTCTTTAATTTCGCAGCAATTCCCATTCTATGAAACTGAAAATTGCATTCTTCCTTTTATTAGGCTACCTGCTGAACGGACAATCTCCATATCCACAAGATGCGTTTGATTCGCCTTTAGACATTCCCCTTATCCTGGCCGGTACTTTCGGGGAATTACGCTCCAACCACTTTCATTCAGGGCTGGATATTAAAACACAATCCAGGGAAGGGCTATCGGTCAAAGCCATAGGTCCTGGTACCGTATCCAGGATCAAGATCAGTCACTGGGGATATGGTAAAGTACTCTACTTAGCCCATCCAAACGGCTATACTTCTGTATATGCGCACTTACAGAAATTCGCCCCTAAAATCGAAGAATATATCAAGAAGAAGCAATACGAGAAACAGACCTTTGAAATAGAATTGTTCCCCGACTACGGTGAATTGACCGTAGACCAGGGGGAGCTCATCGCCTATGGTGGCAACACCGGGGGGTCTTCCGGGCCACACCTGCATTTTGAAATCCGCAACAGCGTATCAGAGATGCCCATCAATCCCTTGTTGTTCGGGTATAGCATAAGGGATGCCACCGACCCCACTCTGGTAGATGCTTATGCCTACCCACTATCCGAAGATGCCCAGTTGAACAAGGCTAATACGAAATTACAGCTGAACATCCGGCGACAAACCGACGGAACCTATGTTGCGGACACCCTGAACGCAGCGGGCACCATTGGCTTTGGCCTGAATACTTATGACCGGCAGGATATGGCAGCCAATAAGAATGGCCCCTATTCGGTAACTCAATTGGTTAATGGGGAAGTTTACAGTGACCTGGATTTTGACTCCTTTTCGTTTTCAGAGACCCGCTACCTCAATACTTTGATCGATTATGAGCATTTTGGAAAGACCTACCAGAGAGTTCAGCGATGCTTCAAGGTACCGGGAAATAACCTCAGCATCTACAACACCCTTAAGAATGACGGGAAGATAGAAGTAGTTGAAGGCGAAAATTACGAGGTGACGCTACAGATCCGTGATCTTGCAGGGAATACAACGGTACTAAAAGTCCCGGTACAAGGCAAAAGACTCCCCCTGGAAATAAAGGAGTCCCCTATAAAGACTGATTATTTCCTGGCCGCCCAAAAACCAAATAATTACGACCTGGGAATCGCCAGGGTCTATTTCCCTGCAAATACGTTTTACAACGACTTTTACCTGGACCTGAGCTCTGATGAGAAGACGGTCAGCATTCACCAGAATACGGTACCGGCACACCGGAATTTCACCATCAGTTTTGACGTCTCCCATATCCCCATGGAGGAAAGAAAACAGTGGTTCATCGCGCGACTGGACAGTAAACTAAGGCCGGATTACAGTAATACTTACAAACGCAACAACACGTTTACGACACGGACACGGCAATTGGGGACCTATACCCTGGCAAAAGACATTACCCCCCCAAAAGTGAGGACCAAGAACTTTAAACCAAAGCAATGGTTAACTAATTACAGGTACCTGAGCCTGCTGATCTCCGACGACATGAGCGGTATAGATAGTTATACGGCGACGATCAACGGGGAATGGATACTGATGGAGTACGAGCCTAAAACCAATACCATCACTTATAATTTTGACGATAAGATCCTGGACAAAACAGAGTGTGAACTGGAAGTGACCGTAAAAGATAACGTGGGGAATACCACGGTATTTAAAAGTACATTTTTCCGAAAGTGATAATCAGGACTACACGCTAAGTCAAGACACGGAAACAACTGTAGGGCTGATATTTACAGACTTGTTATTTAGCGATAGATTAAGAGCAATGAGGATGGAGGTCCGCAGATTTTGCATTATTTTTGCGGCATAAATGTCCTATCGGGTCCATTTTAAATAATTCCTATGAAACTGAAAAGTTTACTTGCCGCGGTGGCGATTATGTTGTCTTTATTGGCTCATGGTCAAAAAAACATTTATGAAAGTGCTCGTTTTGACGAGTACAGTGAAGAACATACCGTTCTAGCCATAATTCCATTCTTTACACACCTTGAATTAGATGAGCGTGTTTCCAAAACAGAATTATATAAGCTGCAGGAAAAAGAGGGTTATGCTGTACAAGAGGCTTTAGAAACTTACTTTGGCAGGGGTAAAAAGAAAAAGAAATTCACTGTAGATTTCCAGAATACAGAAAATACCAATGCTATTCTCAGCAAGAATAATATCAATTACGACAATATTGATACCTACACCATTAAAGAACTCAGTAAGATCCTGGAAGTTGACGGGATTATCAGTGGAAACCTGGACCTGAATATTTTGCTCTCAGAAGGTGTGCCGGCAGAATCCAGCATTTTTGATTTTATCCTTGGTGATGCGGACTACGGCCGGGTAGGGATAAAGATCAGCGACGGAGATTCCGGCAAGCTGCTCTGGAAATATGAGCAGAAGATCAATAAACGCACCGGTAAGAATACAGACGATCTTATCGACCGGATGATGAAGCAGGCTACACGGAAATTTCCTTACGATAAAGAGCGGCAGCGATAAACTTATTCTTCAGCGAATTCCTTCAGTGTAGCGATCACATGATCGAGGTCTTCACGGGTATTGTACTTGGAAAATGAAAACCGGATAGACGGTCTTTTAAGATGTTCCTCTGAGAGAATTTCATTGAGCACATGAGACCCCTGGTTACTTCCGGATTGACATGCACTACCTTTAGAACACGCAATCCCTTTAAGATCAAGATGAAAAAGCAACATCATAGCTTTCTGCTCATCATAAGGCAAACATACATTGACAAGGGTATAGGTGCCCTTGTCTGCTGAGCCCGATAAGCCGTTAAAATGAACTTCGGGCAGGGCTTCCTTTAAACCTGTAATGAAGTATTGTTTTAAATCGGCCACATAGGCTTTTTCTTCTTCCAGGGATTCGTAAGCAGCGATCATAGCAGCCTCTAGCCCTACGATATTGTGAAATGCCTCTGTACCCGCCCTGTAACCTCTCTCCTGCGAGCCTCCGAGTATCAGGGGCTGTATACCCGAATTCTTCCGGATATAGGCGAATCCTATCCCTTTAGGACCGTGAAATTTATGTGCAGCAGCCGTCAGGAAATCTACAGGAGCCTTTTGGACATCCCAATGAAAGTGGCCAATAGACTGCACTGTGTCTGAATGAAATAAGGCACCGTGCTCTTTACAAAGCATCCCGACTTTGTCTATATCCAAAATATTGCCGATCTCGTTATTCACATGCATCAGGCTTACCAGCTTCTTTTTATCATCCTTAACCAAGGCTGCTTTCAGCTGTTCGATATCCGGATTCCCGTCCTGGTCCAAGGCAATACACTGCAGCTCTATATTATATTCCTCTGCAAGCGCTTCTGCCGTATGCAGTACAGCGTGATGTTCTATTTTACTGGTAATGATGCGTTCAATCCCGAGATCTTTGACCGCACTTCTTAAAATCATATTATCCGCTTCTGTCCCTCCCGAGGTGAAAATAATCTCTGATGGCTGGGCATTGAGGATTTTGGCAATGGTTTTTCTCGCCTGCTCTATAGCCGTTTTTGCGCTACGCCCAAAGCCATGGGTAGAAGAAGGATTCCCATAGGTTTCGCGTAAAGCTTCCTGCATCTTTTCGATGACTTCTTCCCTTACCTGGGTCGTGGCGGCGTTATCGAGATATACTCTTTTCATGAGAAATGATCGGATTTTATTGGTGCAGCCAAAAATAGCTGAAATTTGTCGAAATCACCTTAAAAATTAAGGCAAAGCTATAGGATAGTCAGCCTGGATTCTATTAAATTTGGGACATGGGAAGATACCTTATAATCCTCTCCGCCTTGCTGTTTTCAGCATGTAGTGACGGGGACCTACAGATAGAGACAATTGATTTTGACGGTGAGTCCATCCAATTCTGCGACAGCCAAACGACTACGGAAAGTGATTTTTTCTTCAAGATCAGTGGAGACCAGGCCCTTATCCTGGAATTACAGGACGGGGTGCTGAACAACGAGGTTTCTGATGGAACTATTGTAAGCACCATCCCAAGCCAGTCAAGACTTATCTACAGGATTTTTTCTGATGATGTCAGCAAGTCCTATTTCTGTGATGATCTCCCCCCGGCAGAGCCATCGGTACTCGAGGAAGTAGAAGCTGCGGCGGGGGAAATTCTGGTTACCACTATACAGAGTGAAAGTGATAGCACACAATTTGAACACAATATCGTCATCAGCAATATCAGCCTGGTAAATGATAAGGGAGAGCGGATCACTGACCTCAGGATCAGTAATTTTGGCACCATTACAACCTCAGAATAAGCTTAGGCTTGTTGGGTGATGTAAACCTCCGTAGCCCCCATGCCGTATTTTTGGTAATCCGCATCATAAAAGCGTACCCCCTCATAGCGGTTAAAAAGGTATTTTAATTCTTCACGTAATATTCCCTCGCCTACCCCATGGATAAAAACCACTTTCTGTATCCTTTTCCGAATGGCAAAATCGAGTTGTCTTTTTGCTGTTTCCAGCTGTAATTCCAGGATTTCAAAAGTCTCCATCCTTTTAAATCCCTGGGTAAGCTTTTCTATATGCAGATCCACTTCCATTTTGGGAGCATTTCGCTCTTTGGGTTTTAGCGCAGGCCTGCGCCGTTTCTTGGACCGGGCCTCTTCATCCTTCACCCTGGATATCTCAGCGTTACTGATCTCTATAGGGGTTTCCCCGGAGATCCGTACCAATTCATGAGTCTCGAAATTCATCGGGAAGCCATCATCGGTCTGCAGGGTGACCACTCCCCCTTCTATTTGGGTGATTGTTCCTGAAATCAGGTCGTCTATTGCTTCTGCCCTGTCTCCAACACGGAAAAACGATTTGTTGGAATTATTTGTATTCATTCTTCTTCCGATCTTTCACTATTCCATCCCCTGGACGCTCTGTAAACCCCGAGCATCAATATTACAATACCGATACTCATTGCGTATTCATTCATTAGCAGGGTATCGCCACTGGCTAAAAGACAAGCTCCCCCGGCGATCAACAGAAAATTAATGATTCCTTTTATTTTCATTCCTCAAAAATAGTAGTAATTTTCGGTTGAGGAACCGACCAAGGGATGAAACTCCAACCAACCATAGCTATCACCTCAGGGAAAGATTATATGCTCCCCTGCCTGAACAAACAAATTTTTGGGTTTGAATGCCCGGGTTGTGGGATACAGCGTTCTTTCTGGCTTTTGCTGGAGGGTAAATTTGGAGAAGCCTTTCTCATGTACCCGGCCATATTTCCGTTGATCTTACTTTTTGTCTTCCTTATTGCGGACCGTTTTATCCGGATACGCTATGCCAACAACATCAGTATAGGCCTGATGATACTGAGTGTTTTAACCATTTTAACCAACTATATTTTCAAATTAATTTAAACCTGTATTATGGAACAACAGAAATTACCAAATGTAACTATAGCTATTGTGCTTTCTATCCTGGGATACTTATGCTGCTGTATCTGGGGAATTCCCGGAATATTGCTGGGAGGTATTGCCCTTCTCCTGATCAGGGGCGATGAAAAGAAGTATATGGCAGCCCCGGAAACCTATTCCAATTACAGCCAGTTAAAAACCGCCAAAATCATGGCTATTATTGCAATAGCTCTCGGTGTATTGACCCTCATCTATATCCTGTATACCATCTCTCAGATGGGCGGATGGGACGCTTATATGGAGCGATCTATGGAAATGATGGAAGAATGGGGAATAGAAGAGTAAACCATTAAAAACCAATTATGAACCAAACAACTTTACCAGGGGCCAGCACCACCCTTACCATGGGAATTCTTTCCGTGGTTGGTGCACTGATGTGTTGTGGCCCGTTTGCTGCCATATTCAGCTTTATTGGCCTGTCACAGGCCAAAAAGGCAAAGCAGCTCTATGAATCCCAACCCGGGCTTTACTCCGGCTTTGAGAATGTAAAAACCGGGAAGATCCTGTCCTATGTAGGTTTAGGTCTCTCTGCTTTTATGCTCATCCTGCTCATCTTGTATTTTGGCGTGATCATCGCGCTGGTTACTACCGGGAATTTAGACGATTTCTAAACCGGAAACCGGGCCTGAGGATTCGGCATTCAAGTTTAGCCGTATAATTAGTTATGCTCTGTATACCATCAAAAACACCCCTGAGATCAGGGGTGTTTTTATATTGTTTACTGTAAAGAACTAGTTGGCGACTTCGCTCATGAATTTGAGCCGGTAGAGGCGCAGTTCCTCATCTTCATATTCCCCATCAAATTCCTTCAGGGCCTTTTCTATATTATCGGTTTCGGCTTCCAGGAAATATTCGTGTATTTCTTCCTGCTGGTCCTCATCCAGGATTTCATCGATCCAGTAACCGAGATTCAGTTTAGTACCACTGAAAACGATCTGCTCCATTTCTTTGACCAGTTCGGGGATCTCTAAGCCTTTGGCAGAGGCAATATCATCCAGCGGCAGCTTCCTGTCTATATTCTGAATGATGTAAAGCTTCAGGGCAGAATTGGCCCCGGTACTTTTTACAACCAGGTCATCCGGCCGTACAATGTCATTTTCTTCTACGTAGTCCGAGATCATTTTAATAAAAGGAGTTCCAAAGCGTTTGGCCTTCCCTTCTCCTACCCCGTGAATATTGACCAGCTCATCCATGGTCACCGGGTATTTCAGAGCCATATCCTGGAGTGAAGGGTCCTGGAATACTACGAAAGGAGGCACATCTCTTTTTTGGGCCTCTTTTTTACGCAGGTCTTTCAGCAACTTCAGCAGATTATCATCGGTAACACCGGCATTAGCTTTGGCAGCAGTAACGATGGCATTATCTGTTTCCTGGTTGTAAGAATGATCTTTTGTCATCATAAAGGAACCCGGCTTTTTGAGAAAAGCATGGCCTTTATCCGTAATGTGCAATACACCGTATTGCTCTATCTCCTTGCGTAGCAGACCGGCTACAAGGACTTGCCTGATCAGCGCCATCCAATAGGATTTATCATGCTCTGCTCCACTTCCAAATACCGATTTGGTGTCGGTTTTGTGGGAGGAAATCAGGGAATTAGTTTTACCCGTCAGGGTTTTAACCACCTCTTTAGCCTTAAATTTTTCACTGGTCTCCTTGACAGCCTGCAGTAATTTAACCACGTCGCCACCTGCTTCCTCTTTTTCTTTTGGATTACGCGAATTATCATCCATATCTGCACCCTCACCATGGACCTCGTCAAAGGCTTCCCCGAAATAGTGGAGTATAAACTTACGACGCGACATAGAAGTTTCCGCATAGGCCACTATCTCCTGTAAGAGTGCGTTACCGATCTCCTGTTCAGCCACGGGTTTACCGGACATGAACTTCTCTAATTTTTCTATATCCTTATAGGCATAAAATGCCAGGCAATGACCTTCTCCACCGTCTCTCCCGGCACGGCCGGTCTCCTGGTAATAACTTTCTATGCTTTTAGGGATATCGTGATGGATGACATAGCGGACATCCGGCTTGTCTATCCCCATCCCGAAAGCGATGGTTGCAACCACCACGTCTACTTCCTCCATGAGGAACATATCCTGGTACCTGGAACGGGTCTTAGCGTCGAACCCGGCATGATAAGGCACAGCACTAACACCAATCACCTGTAACACCTGTGCCAGTTCTTCTACTTTTTTCCTGCTCAGGCAATAGATGATCCCTGATTTACCGGAATTCTTTTTTACAAAACGGATGATATCGGCATCAACATTCTTAGTCTTGGGTCTCACTTCGTAAAACAGGTTGGGCCTGTTAAAGGATGCTTTAAAAACTTTTGCTTCCGGAATACCGAGGTTTTTGATGATATCTTCCTGAACTTTTGGCGTGGCCGTTGCGGTCAGAGCAACCACCGGTATATCATCTCCTAGCCTATTAATAATGCTTCTGAGGTTCCTGTATTCGGGACGGAAATCATGCCCCCATTCAGAAATACAGTGGGCTTCATCTATGGCGACAAAAGATAGGGGAACCGACCTCAAGAACTCTACATTCTCTTCCTTGGTGAGTGACTCCGGCGCTACGTAAAGCAGTTTGGTGATACCCGACTTAATATCGCTTTTCACATCCTTAATCTCGGTCTTGGTGAGCGAAGAATTCAATACATGGGCCACCCCGTTATGAGACGAGACACTTCGGATAGCATCCACCTGATTCTTCATCAATGCAATCAAAGGGGAAACGACAATGGCCGTACCTTCCTGTATTAAGGCAGGTAACTGGTAACACATAGATTTACCTCCACCCGTCGGCATAACAACAAAAGTGTTATTGCCTTTTACTACATTGCTGATCACATCTTCCTGCAGCCCTTTAAACTGCGAGAAACCAAAATATTTCTTTAGTGAGGCATGTAGATCAATCTCATTTAAAATCATGCTGTACTGTTTAATTGCCAATACTTTATCATAGGGTTAACACCCATTTTATTAAGGTATGAACTATTTATGGAATTCGGGGTAAGCGGATTCAATTTTAAGACGAACTTTAAGAATCCCTATAAAATAAGTTTCCGTACTTTTGTTTACTTAAATATAAAATATTTCAAAGGATTTTATTCCCTCTTAAGGAATAAAATCTGACGCAAATTAGCTAATTTTCAATCGACCTTGATCAAAAATAATGCCATCCTCGAAATAGCGCGAAAAGCTATAGAAACGGAAGCTGACGCTATTCAAAATCTTACAACCCTCCTTGACGGTGCCTTCGCGGAGGCCGTTACCACAATACTGGACTCTAAAGGCAGGGTCATTGTGTCAGGAATTGGGAAAAGTGCAATTATCGCCTCCAAGATCGTTGCCACGCTGAATTCTACCGGTACCCCTTCTATTTTTATGCATGCGGCAGACGCCATTCATGGAGACCTGGGGATCATACAGGAGAACGATGTGGTGATGTTGATCTCTAAAAGCGGGAATACACCGGAAATAAAAATGCTGGTGCCCCTGATCAAACAGGCTCAGAACAAGTTAATAGGAATGACGGCTAACCCGGAATCATCCCTTGGCCAGCAAGCCGACTACGTTTTAAATACCTTCATTGAAAAGGAGGCCTGTCCCAACAACCTGGCGCCGACTACCAGCACCACGGCACAACTGGTTATGGGCGATGCCTTGGCTATCTGCCTGCTGGAACTCAGGGGCTTCAGCAGTCGGGATTTTGCTCGCTTCCATCCTGGAGGCACTTTGGGCAAAAAACTATACCTGAGGGTTTCCGATATCATCCTGACCAATTTAAAGCCCGAAGTATCCGTCGCATCGGACGTCAAGAATGTAATCGTTGAAATCTCTGAAAAAATGCTCGGGGTCACCGCGGTGGTCGACGGTGATGAACTGAAGGGTATTGTCACCGATGGAGACATTCGGCGAATGCTGAATAAATATGAACATATCAACGGACTGACTGCTCAGGATATCATGACCACTAATCCCAAGACGATCGGGACTGAGGTGCTGGCTGTGAAAGCGCTGGAAATCATGCAGGAACACGGGATCTCGCAACTACTGGCTGTGGATAATGGTGTTTACAAAGGAGTAGTTCACTTGCACAACCTCATTAAAGAAGGCATTCTCTGATGGCAAATAAGAAAAATAACCCCAACGAGATGTCCTTCCTGGACCATCTTGAAGAACTGAGATGGCACCTGATCAGATCTACCCTGGCGGTAGTAATCATCGGCTTTGTCGCTTTCCTCATGAAAGATTTTATTTTTGACACGGTCATTTTTGGTCCAAAGAAAGCAGATTTCCCTACCTACGAGATCTTCTGCAAACTGTCAAAATGGCTTGGGTTAAGCGAGGCATTCTGTGGTGATGGCCCGGCATTCCGGGTGCAGAGCCGGGTGATGGCAGGGCAGTTCTCTGCCCATATCTGGACCTCGATCTGGGCAGGATTCATTATTGGGTTTCCCTATATCCTCTATGAAATGTGGAAATTCATCAGCCCGGGCTTGTATGAAAAAGAACGCAGGAGCTCTAAGGGTTTTATCTTTATCGCATCCTTCCTGTTCTTCCTTGGCGTTCTATTCGGTTATTATGTAGTTGCACCTCTGTCTATTAACTTTTTGGGGAGTTATACAGTGAGCGAGGAGGTATTTAACGACATTGACCTGGGCTCCTACATATCAACTGTACGTGCATCCGTGATCGCCTGTGGTTTAATATTTGAACTACCGATCATCATATTCTTCCTGACCAAAATTGGTCTTGTCACTCCGGAAATCTTAAAAAAATACCGGAAAATAGCACTGGTTATCGTCCTGATCATCTCTGCCGTCATCACACCCCCTGACGTAGCCAGCCAGATCATCGTGGCAGTACCGGTACTTATTCTTTATCAAATCAGTATATACATCTCTAAATTCGTAGTTAAGCGCGATGCAAAAAAAGAACGAAAATAAACCTGATCCCGTAAAAGAATTCAACGATTACCGGGCTCGTATGAATGAAAAGTTGCTGAATAATGATAATAAGATCATTAAACGCATCTTTAACCTGGACACCAATGCCTTTGCACCTGGTGCCCTTGATGTAAAAACCAAGGAGTTACTCGGGCTTGTAGCCTCTGCCGTATTACGATGTGATGACTGTGTCCGGTATCACCTGGAGAGCTCCCTGGAACAGGGCGCCACCAAGCAAGAAGTCATGGAAACCCTTTCTATCGCTACATTAGTTGGAGGCACAATCGTTATCCCCCATCTCAGGAGAGCCTATGAATACTGGGAAGCACTGGAGGAAAGCGAAGGTTA
>JABDLH010000106.1 GCA_013003145.1 Flavobacteriaceae bacterium
CTGGTAAAATCTGAGGCAGTATCCTGGTACCGGATTTATGAAATGTTCAAATTCCAGTCCTTCCACATGTACGGCATTATATTTTCTGCTGTCATCCTTGGAGCTATTGCGGTTGCCTTGATCAAAAAATATAAAATGCGCAGCATTGAAGGCAAAGACATTCAACTTTCGCCAAAAGACCGGTCTGTTTCCCGCTACCTCATCGGAGGTTCTATCTTTGGTCTGGGTTGGGCGTTGGCCGGTGCATGCCCCGGTCCTATGTATATCCTCCTGGGTACCGGCGTCACTACCATGCTGATCGTTATTGCGGGGGCCGTACTTGGTACTTTCGTATACGGTGTTTTAAGGAGCAGGCTTCCACATTAAGGCTGGTAAACACGGATATAATCAATTATAAATTCCTGGGGAAAGATGTTGTCATCTATTTCCGGGCCACCAAAATTCCCGCCGACTGCTACATTAAGTAGTAGGTAAAATGGCTGATCAAAGGGCCACACTTCTTGTGTGCGCTCTTTGGGTTTAAAGGTGTAGACCGATTTGCCATCTACGAAGAACTCGATCTTCTCCGCATTCCAATCTGCTGCGTAAGTATGGAAACCTTGCTCTATACCTTCTATTTTGGTTTTACGGGTATTGATGGTGTTTCCATGGCTGTCCTGGGTATGAAGTGACGTAAAGACGATCCCGGGTTCTTTTCCGATGTACTCCAGGATGTCTATTTCCCCGCTTAGGGGCCATCCTACCTCGTCGATATTTGATCCAAGCATCCAGAAGGCAGGCCAGACACCTTTTCCGGTAGGAATCTTTGCACGTGCTTCTACCCTACCGTATTGAAAATCGAATTTATCCTTGGTGGTGATCCGTGTAGATGTATATATACTATCTTCTTTGCGAACTGTAATATACAATTTCCCGTCTCTCAGCTCATGGTTGTTCCGGGTATAGATCTGGGGTTCGTTATTCCCCCATCCACAGAGTTCCGGGCAGCCATCACCGAGCGCGAACGTCCACTTGGATTCATCCAGTACCTCACCATCAAAGTTTTCCTCCCAGACCAGGGTATCTCTCTCACCACCCTTGCAGGCGACGAAAAGGAATATTAATATCAAATACCGCATAAATTTTAGTTGTAAGTAAATCCTGTTTCCATAGAAGCATTAGAACTACCCCCGATAAAAATTTTAAAATCTCCGGGTTCCGCCTCCCATTTCTCATTAGCAGTGTAATAGCTGATCAGTTCCTTATCCACGGTAAAACTCACGGTCTTGGATTCGCCGGGTTCCAGCGTCACCAATTCAAATCCTTTTAGTTCGCGGACCGGCCTGGTTACGCTGCCAAAAAGATCCCTGATATACATCTGGGTCACCTCGGTACCGGCATAGGACCCGGTATTTTTCAAGGTAAATGTCACGGTAATCGATTCATCCCCTGAGAAGGAGTTATTACTCAACTTCAGATCGCTGTATTCAAAATCCGTATAACTGAGGCCGTAACCAAATTCATAAAGAGGGTCATTGCTTTCATCGATATAATGTGACCAGAACACCAGGTCAGGAGCCGGGATGGTAGGCCTTCCTGTATTCTTATAGTTATAATAAATCGGAACCTGCCCTACGCTGCGTGGAAAAGTCATCGGTAATTTTCCGCTCGGGTTATGCTCGCCGTACAGTACTTCTGCTATAGCGTTCCCGCTTTGTGTACCTAAATGCCATACTTCCAGTATAGATGGCACATTTTCTGCCGCCCAGTTAATGGTCAGTGGCCTACCATTCATCAAGAGTAATACGATATTCTTATTGACTTTATAAACTGCTTCTAATAATTCTTGCTGCAGCCCGGGCAGATCAAGGCTGGCCCTGCTTCGGCCCTCGCCTGACTGGAATCCATGTCCTCCCAGAACCATCAGCACAACATCTTTTCCTTTGGCTGCTTCTACAGCCTCTTCAATTCCTGTCCGGTTTGAAGTATTGATCTTGGTCTCTTTGATAAAGCTGGCTTCCTCGGTAATCAGGTCCACCCCTTTGGCATAGGTGATCTCGTTACCCTTGTAAGCTTCCAATCCTTCAAGAACTGATACCGCGGTATTGGCATCTGCAGCCAATCGCCAGCTGCCCAATGGGCTATCCTTATCCGCAGCCAACGGCCCGATCAGAGCGATCTTTATACCCGATTTCTCCAGCGGTAGTAAATCTGTTTCGTTCTTTAGAAGTACGATCGATTTTTTAGCCATATCCAGGACCAGGTCCTGGTTCTTCTGGCTACCGATCACTTCTTCTTCCCTTTCCGGGTCACAATAGCGATAGGGATCGTCCATCAGTCCCAACTCATATTTCACCCGGAGAATACGCCTTACCGAGTCATCGATCAGAGCTTCATCCACCTTACCTTCGTCAACCAGGTCTTGCAGGTGTTTTACATAGAGGTAAGATTCCATATCCATATCAGAACCCGCATTGGCTGCGAGCATCGCTGCGTGTTTTCCATCTTTGGCATAACCATGACTGATCATTTCGCTTATGGAACCCCAGTCGGACACTACAAAGCCTTCGTAGCCCCAGTCTTGTTTCAATACCTCGCGTTGCAGGAACCTATTCCCTGTTGCGGGAATACCATTCAATTCGTTAAAGGCATTCATAAAAGTCTTAACATCCGCTTCAATAGTAGCCTTAAATGGTGGAAAAATAACGTTGTGCAGGGTAGAAGTACCGACATCCACGGTATTATAGTCACGACCTGCTTCTGAAAAACCATAACCCGCAAAATGTTTGGCACAGGCAGCTACAGTATTTACTGCAGAGAGATCATCTCCCTGGAAACCTTTTACCCGGGCATATCCTACCTTGGCACCCAGGAAAGGATCTTCACCGGCGCCTTCCATCACTCTTCCCCAGCGCGCATCCCTGGAAATATCAACCATGGGTGCAAAGGTCCAGTTGATACCGCTAGCTGCGGCTTCTTCAGCTGCAACCCCTGCCGATTTCCGTATCGCATCCAGGTCCCAGCTCGCTGCTTCTGCCAATGGTATCGGGCTGATGGTTTTATATCCATGAATCACATCAAAGGCGATAATAAGCGGAATTCCCAGCCGGGTTTCCTCCACTGCGATCTTCTGAACTTTCCGCACTTCTTCCGTACCCTGCACATTGAGCATAGAGCCTACCATCCCGGAACGCAAGTGTTCGTATTTCTTGGCCGCATCTCCTTCATCCGGGGTCGGACCAGTAACATCCCAGAACCCATTATATTGGTTCATCTGTCCTACCTTCTCTGCAAGGGTCATCAGCCCAAGCAGCGAATCGACTTTTCGTTCAATTTCGTCAGATTTTGCAGCTACATCCTGTGCATACGTGAAGTCGGCTCCAATTAAAATCACCAGGAGCCATAAGAAAACTAAATTTTTCATTTCGAGATGTTTAGACTTTAATATTCTAAAATAATCATTCCCTCGTTAATAAGCCTTCCTGATTGGCCTTCCCGGGTGTAATCAATAAAAAAGGCCGGTTCGAGGGCCGACCTTTTTTCCGAATAAATAACCAAATCAAATATCTTATTGGTACACCCTGATATAATCCACCTCCATGGTCGAGGAAGTGAATGCAGGATCGATAGCTCCTCCGAAATTGCCACCCATAGCCACATTCATTATAAAGAAGAAATCTTTATTGAATGGCAATGAGGTATTATTGGTTAAGGTACCATAAACGTTTCCGTCAATGCTAAATGTTATTTCATCTGCGCTCCACTCAATTCCATAGACGTGGAACTCATCGGAAGCCGTTGGGTTGGTAGTGGATACGGTACGTGCATTACCCGCAAAGTTATTGGGGTCATGGGTAGAGCCAAAGATGGTATTCTGCTGATTACCTACGTGCTCCATTATGTCTATCTCTCCCGCTGCCGGCCAGGTATTGGTCTCAAAATCTGCTCCAAGGGTCCATAATGCGGGCCAGGTACCACCTCCGCTGGGCAATTTTGCACTGATCTCTACCTTCCCGTATTGGAATTCATATTTCTGGTAAGACTGTATCCTTGCAGAGGTATATTCACTTCCCATAAAGCTCTCCGCTTGTGCAGTGATCTTCAGGACGCCATTTTCTACAATGATGTTTTCAGGGCGATCTGTATAATACTGGGATTCATTATTACCCCAGCCATTATCCCCGGTGCCCAGGTCATAGTTCCAGACCGAAGGATCCGGTGCACCATCCACATCAAATTCATCTGAAAAAACAAGGGTGTCAAAATTATTGTCTCCACCGTTCCCCCCATTCCCGGCATCAGGATCAAAATCCTCCGGCACAAAGGTGTGGTACCAGTACAAGGGATCGTCCCCGTTAAAAGGCTGACTCGTTCCTCTTACACTCAGTTTGTTTTCAGATAGTTCCATGATCTCATACTGTCCTGGGATCACGGCAAAGTAACTCAGGAAACTGTCTCCGATATCCAAAATCCTCGTCCCATCACCATTATCGATGATGACAAAACTATTGGTAAAATTAGCCTGGTCCGTAATATCCCTGCACTCATCATTGAATTGCTGCGGGGTGGCATCCGGGAAGAAACGGTTAATCTCTGTCCAGTTTATAAAGGTCAGGTTATCTGTACCTGCCTCCAGACTATACGAATAGTTGTCATTCTCATCATAACTGAAAACCAATACATCATCATATAAACATGGGTTTAACTGGTCCGGGCTGGCACTGAAGAACTCGGGGAAATTATTGGTCAAAGGTCCTACCCCAAAATGTCCCGCTTCGCTTTTATTCCAAACCCATCGCTTAGTTCCTTCGCCTGCGATCATCTGCAGGGTTTCCTCATCGATAAAGAGACGAACATCCAGGTCTACGCGAATGGTAGTACTGGAGGAAATACCCCCAGTTCCATATGCTACTACCGTAATAGGCTGAACATACTGGCCGGATCTTGTATACCTGAAAGATGCACTATCCCCCGGATTCAGAATCACCGGGTCTGCACCCGGATTAAAGAACACCTGGAAGGTGAGCACGTTTTCAGCGCTGGGGGTCACCGTGACATTACCAGACTGATCCTGTGCTACCGATGTATCCACAGAGAGGTTAGAAGGTGCTTTAATCGGCTGAAGTTCCGGGATGTCTTCCTGGCAGGAAAACAGTATAAAACACATTCCCATCAACCAACTGTATTTTTTGAGTTTCGCTATCATAGCCTTGCTTTTTATTGTTGAGTGATGTCATCCATGTAAAAAGTACCTGCTGTTGTACCCGGACCGTCTACAAATATGACCATAGTTCCATATTGCCCCGTGGGTACGAATGGTTCTCCGACACCTTGATTTCCGTCGATAAAACTTTTTACAGCATCATTAGCGAAGTCGAAGGTGAGCACTTCCCAGCCGGTTCCGCCGTGATTAGCAGTTACCTCGTTCTCACGCTCCCCGTTAATGCCTCCTTCAAACTTTAGCAGTACCGGCACGGGGGTATTGGCCCAGAACAGTATGCTGATGGTTTTATTACTACCGCTGAAATCTACAGGGGTATCTAAGTTAAATGCTCCACCTTCCCAGTTCACACCGGCATTAGTGATAGCACCCACTTTAGATGCAACAGCGTTTGCTCCTGACAGGTCAGGGTTATCCACGACCTCGTAACTGGCTCCATTGAAGGTTCCAAAGTCATAGTTGACCAGGGCCGAGTCAAAACTGATCGGCAATCCCAAAGGTTCTGAAGGAATGATCTGTGTGATATCATCCATATAGAATGTTCCTGCAGTAGTTCCTGGGCCGTCCACAAATAGTACTACAGTAGAGTACTGACCTGTCGGCACAAAGGGTTCACCAACTCCCTGCGAACCATCGATAAAACTCTTGGTCGCATCTGTGGCGAAATTGAACCTCAGCACTTCCCAACCGGTTCCACCGTGGGTAGCTACCACTTCATTTTCAAGTTCACCATTAACGCCTCCCTCAAATTTGAGAAGTACTGGGACCGATACATTAGACCAGAAGTTGATGGTGATCATTTTATCTTCACCGCTGAAATCTACCGGGTTCCCCATGTTAAATGCTCCACCTTCCCAGTTTACCCCTGCATTGTTGATGGCTCCAACTTTAGACGCTACTGTATTAGTTCCTGAGAGGTCCGGGTTATCAACTACCTCATATGATGCGCCGTTAAAAGTTCCGAAGGCATATTCTACCATGGGGTCATCAAAAGTAATTGGTAATTCGAGCGCTGCAGTGGCCAGGGCTTCCTGCTCAATATCATCGATATAGAATGTACCGGCTGTTGTCCCGGGGCCATCAATAAAGATAACCATAGTCGCATACTGCCCGGTAGGTACAAATGGTTCACCCACTCCTTGCGATCCGTCTATAAAGCTTTTTACCGCATCATTGGCAAAATCAAAGGTCAGTATTTCCCACCCGGATCCTCCATGGCTTGCAGTAACTTCGTTTTGTCGTTCATCGTTAACTCCTCCTTCAAATTTCAAAAGAACCGGAACTGCAACATCAGACCAGAACTTCATGCTGATCGTCTTATTATCTCCACTGAAATCAACGGGAGTGCCCAGGTTAAAAGCACCACCCTCAAAATTATTTCCTGAGTTAGTGATTGCTCCAACATTGGTCGCTTCGGTATTGGCTCCGGATAAGTCCGGGTTCGCTACCACTTCAAAGGAGGCGCCATTAAATGTTCCGAAGGCATAATTCACGGCCGGGTCATCAAATGTTATAGGTAAAGAGATAGGATTATCAGCTCCTGTGATCTCCACGTCTTCGGTTACCTCCACTGTGGTGGCACTTGCCCCACGTGCGACCACCCTGACAGGGTAAGTACCTGCTTCGGCATATACATGTGTTGCAGTCTCCCCGGCCATAATTGTAGTTGGCTCTTCGTTTTCCGTGTCCCCATAATAAATATCAAACACCGTTGCATTGTCCGCTGTGGGCATTAGACTGATCTCGAATGGATTCGTCTCAGATACCGAGATATTGGCAGCCAGGTTAGAGGGTGCCGTAAAGGTGATATTGACAATCCTGCTCAACTCACTGGTCAACCCGCTTGGTCCTACAGCAACTATTCTCAGTGTAAATTCACCTTCGCCGTAGACATGGGTAACGGTTTCCCCGGGGGCCGTTTCTTCCGGTGTCTCGTTTACAACATCGCCCCAATAAATTCTGAATACGGAAGCACCGGCCGCTGTTGGAGTTACAGTCACCGTACCTGAATCATCCTGTGCTACATCAAAACTGGCTTCGACATTGGTCGGCGCCGATACATCTTGTAAAGCATAGGATACCTCTTCTTGTGTACATGCATTAAACAGGTTCACAACCAGGAATAATGCGATTAATTGCTTTATACTTTTCATCTGTTCAAAATTTATTATCTGTTAATACCCGGGGTTCTGTTCCCAGCGATTTCCTGCTAATTCTATTTCTATGGACGGGATCGGGAAGATCTCGTGTTTACCCGTGGTAAATCCATCAATTGCCTGTGCTGCCCTGTCCGTACGGACCAGGTCAAAGAAACGATGACCTTCACCTACGAGTTCTAACCTGCGTTCGTTATAGATCGCAGTGGTAAGATCACTTCCGGAGGGAGTAATACTCGGCAGCCCGGCCCTGTTCCGTACACGGTTCAGGTATTGCTGTGCCCTGGCCTCATTAATTCCACCCCTATTATTTGCTTCGGCCGCCATTAATAACACATCGGCAAAACGAATGGCCCGGTAGTTATTGGGGTTCGTAAGATTAGCATCCCCTGTATTCAAATCTCCCTGCCTGGCGATATACTTGCGGTTGTAGTACCCGGTATGTTCAAAGCCCTCTACATATGAGACTTCCGGGTTCGCTGCGGCCCAGGCTTCAATATCCAGGATGGCCACATCCCTGCGCTCATCGCCATCTTCAAAGGCATCGTAGACCTCCTGTACCGGAACGTTGAAGCTGAAACCGGATTCAAATACAGGCCCGGAATAGTTCCGGATACCGTTAAAACCAACGGCAACATTACCTTCAC